>JBFWYF010000110.1:0-12284 GCA_050186685.1 Pirellulaceae bacterium | reverse complement strand
TGCTCCGCCTGGGGAGTATGGTCGCAAGGCTGAAACTCAAAGGAATTGACGGGGGCTCACACAAGCGGTGGAGGATGTGGCTTAATTCGAGGCTACGCGAAGAACCTTATCCTAGTCTTGACATGCTTAGGAATCCGGGTGAAAGCCCGGAGTGCCCTTCGGGGAGCCTTTGCACAGGTGCTGCATGGCTGTCGTCAGCTCGTGTCGTGAGATGTCGCGTTAAGTCGCTTAACGAGCGAAACCCTTGTCCTTAGTTGCCAGCGGGTCATGCCGGGGACTCTAAGGAGACTGCCGGTGTTAAACCGGAGGAAGGTGGGGATGACGTCAAGTCCTCATGGCCTTTATGACTAGGGCTGCACACGTCCTACAATGGTGCGCACAAAGGGATGCAAAGCCGCGAGGTAGAGCAAATCTCAAAAATCGCACCTCAGTTCAGATTGTAGGCTGCAACCCGCCTACATGAAGCTGGAATCGCTAGTAATCGCGGGTCAGCATACCGCGGTGAATGTGTTCCTGAGCCTTGTACACACCGCCCGTCAAGCCACGAAAGTGGGGGCCACCCGAAGTCGCTGAAGCAACCCGCAAGGGAGCTAAGCGCCGAAGGTGTACTCCGCGATTGGGACTAAGTCGTAACAAGGTAGCCGTAGGGGAACCTGCGGCTGGATCACCTCCTTTCTAAGGATTTCCAACCGACTGATGGCGACATCGGTTCGGTTCCTGTGGACACGGTCCTCATGCGGCAGAGAGATCAGCTGACTTCGGTCAGCAACTACCATATTGATCGCAATAAGACCCGTTCGAGCGGATGCCGGCTCGGACGGGTTTTTTGTTTCTTGGTCGCCCCCGCCGCGACACCACCACGTTCGCCCTTGAGTAGATCGCTTCACACGGACGCGTCGAGGCACGGAGAGGCGTAGGAACCTATAACGCGAGAGGCGACTTCATTTCCCGCGGCCCGGTTACCCGGGGCGTTCAGCCGACGCTGAGACTCTGCGCCCCAGCGGCCGAAAATCCGGGAACTACAGCTGCGGCCTGGCGATTGCCATGTGATCCATCTCTGGGGCTTCGCTGTGAATTCGGGGCTGACTTCGAAAACGGGTATTCGCGATCCTATGAGAAGCGAACGAGAGAAAATGCTGGCGGGTGAACTTTACGATCCGCTCGATCCCGAGCTGGTGCGCGCTCGCGAGCGGGCTCGTGACCTTTGCCAGGACCTGAATGCCACCCGCGAACGCGACTCAGAGCTGCGCCGGCGGCTCGTGACCGAGCTATTGGGGAGCGGCGCGGAGTCGGTCTGGTTGCAACCACCTTTTTATTGTGACTATGGCAGCCACATTTACTTGGGCGAAAGAGTATTTTTCAATTTCAATTGTGTCGTGCTCGACGTTTGTGAAGTCCGGATTGGCGACGGCACGTTTTTTGGGCCGGCCGTCCAGCTGTACACGGCCACACATCCGATGGAAGCCCAGTTGCGGCGCACACAAGAATTCGGCAAGCCGATCACCATCGGCTCCGATGTCTGGGTCGGAGGGGGGGCTATCATTTGCCCGGGCGTCCGCATTGGATCACGGACCGTGATCGGTGCGGGCAGTGTCGTGACCAGAGATTTTCCGAGCGATGTCTTTGCGGCTGGAAACCCCTGCCGCGTCATTCGAGATATTCACGAGACAAATCGGCAACGGGGAAACGAACCATTTTCCGCAGCGTCCAGCTGATCTGAATGCTCCCGGCGAGTACGGCGTGCCGGTCCTGGACGAAAATTTCGAGGTACCGTTACCTATCCTGGCGGTTGCCGGCGAGGGGTGGTGCCGGGCCGAGGCCGTTTGGCGGCTGCCGGCCGTCGCGTGGCCGAATTCGCCCCGTCGTAGCGGGCAGCGACTTTTCGCGTCGCGGGGGGCGCTGCGGGACGGCCCGCCAGCGTCCTGGCCGCGCGCGGAACGGCCCTCGGCGCTCCACCCGAGCCCACGTTATCGGCCTGCCCGATTGCTTCGAACAGAAATCGGCTGGCGATGGTAGGACGTGGTTTACCCCATTTCATGCGAGTCATAGGGAAGCTGAGCGTCAGTCGCTCCTGCGCCCGCGTGATTCCGACATAGCAGAGCCGCCGCTCTTCGGGGACCCCCGCCTCGTCATCACCTAGCGAACGATGGTGGGGGAGGATGCCCTCCTCCAAGCCCACCAGATAGACGTGGGGGAACTCGAGGCCTTTGGCACTGTGCAGCGTCATGAGTGCGACGCAGTTGCGTTTCAGCTGTTTTTCCTTCTCGTTATCGAATTCCTGGTTGCCGAGCGAGACATCGTCCAGGAATCCGGTCAACGAAGGCTGTTTCTGGTCAGCCTCATAGGCTGCCATGGCGTTCACGATTCCCTCGACAGCCGCGATCCGGGACTCTTGCTCCTCGGGATTGGGATAGTGCGGCGCAGTTCCTCGGCGTAGGCGATTTTGGCCAGCAGATCGCGGAGGCTGGTCGTCAACGACTGGTGTCCGATTCCGCGCCGAAATGCCTCGACCAGCTGAAAAAACTCCTGCACGGCGCGCCGGGCGCTTTCGGCGAGCGGCTGGAGGACGTCCGGGGATTGCAGCACGGACCAGATCGTCTGTCCGCGCTGGACTGCCTGCTGCGTCAAGTGTTCGACGGTCTTAGCACTAATGCCCCGCGCCGGCGTATTGATAATGCGCAACAGCGAGACTTCATCGTGAGGTGCAGCCAGCACCCGCAGGTAGGCCAGCACGTCGCGGACTTCACGCCGATCAAAGAAGGACATCCCGCCGACCAGCACGTAGGGGACTTTCTGCCGTCGCAGTTCCGTCTCGAACGCCCGCGGCTGTTCGTTGGTGCGCACGAGGATCGCGAAATCGCGTGGATCCCAGCGGCGAGTGTCCAGGTGCCGGACGATGTCGGTGACGACCGCCTTGGCTTCTTCGACTTCATCCTTGTATTGTTCGACGCGAGGCCTCTCGCCTCCTAGACGGGCGGCGCGGAGGATCTTGGCATGCCGGATGGGGTTGAAGGCGATCAGCCGGTTGGCCAATTCGAGAATCGCGGCCGTGCAGCGGTAGTTTTCTTCGAGCTGTACGACGGTCGCATCCGGCCAGTCCTGCGTAAATCGAAGGATGTGATCGACTTCGGCGCCCCGCCAGCCATAAATCGACTGGTCGTCGTCGCCGACCACGCACAGATTGCGGTGAGGTGTCGCCAGCGACTTGACGATGCGGTACTGAGTGCCGTTTGTGTCCTGGTATTCGTCGATGAGCAGGTGGTCGAACAGGGCAGCCTCTTCGGCGGCGGCTTCGGGGTGGAGGGAGAACAGTTCCTCGGTGAGCAGCAGCAGGTCGTCAAAATCGACGGCCGCTTTGAGTTTGAGCTTTAACTGGTACCGCCGATAGCCGCTCGCCGCGAGGTGCTCCTTATCCGTCGCAGCCCGGGCAATCGCCGCGGCGGGACGCAGTGAACGTGATTTCCACTGACTGATATAGCTCAGCAGTTCTCCAGGACGGAGTGCGGCCGAATCGAGCCGCAGTTCCCGGAGCACTTCTCTGGCCAGGCTTTCTTGATCGCCCTGGTCATAAATCACAAAGTTGGGAAGGTAACCGAGCCGCTGGATCTGACGCCGCAGAATTCGCACACAGTAAGCGTGAAACGTCGAGACGACGGGCTTCTCAGGAGTGCGTTTGCCCAGTTGCTGGGCGATGCGTTCCTGCATTTCCCGAGCGGCTTTGTTTGTGAAGGTGACCGCGAGAATGCGGCTGGGGCGGATACCGTGGCGAATCAGGTTCGCAATGCGGAAAGTGACCACGCGCGTCTTGCCGCTACCGGCGCCTGCCAGCACGAGCAGGGGGCCGGCGAGCGTCGTAACCGCTTTGCGCTGCGCCGCGTTGAGTCCGTCCGGGTGCATAGCCGGCATCGTAGCGAGCCTGGCGGGTTGCCGCGAGACCGGCTGGACGTACACCGACAGCCGGCTCGAAGGAGAGCCCCAGCACTCGCTTGCCCTCGGCACTCCGGAGTCTTTCCGGCACGCAGGTCGGCTGAGAGAGGCCGCCGGGCCGGCAGGCTGTCCGGATCCCTATGCTTGTACTCCACACACTGATAAACTGATCGCGTCCCATCCTATTGTCGGCCGGAGACACCGTAAACCTCTGTGAGGGCTGGCCGATACCGAGCGCAAGGTCGCAGCCGATGTCGAACGAGTCTACAGAACAAAACGAGTCCGCAGTACAGCCTGTCGAAACCGCGAACAAGCTCCCCGATTCGACTGCCACGCCCCCGGGCGATGCGTCACCGCCAGCTTCGGACCGTGGTGGTGCGGAACGGAGCGGGGGCACAACGGCCGGACCGGCATCAGTCGGTGCCTCGCCGCCGGCACAAGTGCCTTCGGCGGAACCCGCGTCGGGGAGCGAGACGGTGGCCGGGCCGGCGCGTCCTCGAATCGAAGTGGGATCGCGGCAAGGGGCGCGGCCGCGGCCGAGTGGTGATCGGCCGATGCTGGGAGGCGGGCGCCGCCAGCCGGATCGCGGGCGCGGGAACCGGCCGCCGCGTGGCGGTGCGCCGCGCGAGGGCGGGCAGGGGACACCATCGGACGAGTCGCTATCGTCCTCTGCCGCCGCTGCGGAATCGGACCTTTCCCGAGCCGGCATCCCGGTACCTTCCAAACGCGATGGTCTCAGCCCCGAATTGGAAGCAGAGCTGAACGAAGCACTCGGCGGCATGTCCCTCGACCAGGTTGTCGAACAAGGACTCGTGGGTCGAGCGGTCCAGTCCATGGAGGAAGAATCGCGCGCTCGAGCGACCGTCATGGGCGTTTCGGGCGACAATGTCTTCCTCTCGATGGGTGGCAGGAACGAAGGCGTGATGTCCATACGGCAGTTCAAGGAACCGCCGGCGGTCGGTTCTGAAATTGACGTGGTCGTCAAGGGCATCAATCCTGAGGACGGATTGTACGAGTTAATCGTGCCCGGCGCTTCAATCGACGTCGCCGACTGGTCCGATCTGACCCAAGGCGCGGTGGTCGAAGCCCGCATCACCGGCGCGAATACGGGCGGCCTGGAGTGCATGGTCAACAATATTCGCGGATTCATTCCGGCCAGCCAGATCGCGTTGTTCCGCGTCGAGAATTTCGGCGACTATGTCAGCCAGAAGCTGCAATGCGTCGTCACAGAAGTCAATCCGCGGCGGAAGAATCTGGTGTTAAGTCACCGGGCGTTGCTGGAGCGAGCGAAGGAAGAAAGCCGCAAGGAGTTCATGGCGCAGTTGGCCCCCGGCCAGACCTACGAGGGCACCGTCCGCAAGATCCAGGATTTTGGCGTGTTCGTGGATATTGGCGGCGCGGATGGGCTGGTTCACGTGAGCCAGTTGAGCTGGGATCGCGTGAATCATCCAAGCGAAGTCGTCCAGGAAGGTCAGAAGATTCGGGTCAAGGTCGAGAAGATCAACGAGCAGACAGGAAAGATCAGCCTGTCGCATCGCGACGTGCTGGAGCGGCCCTGGGACAACATCGAACAGAAGTTCCCCGTGGGAACGACGGTGAAGGGGCCCGTTTCGCGGATTGCCAAGTTCGGCGCTTTCGTCAAGCTGGCTCCCGGCATCGAGGGACTGATTCACATCTCGGAACTGGCTCACGGCCGCGTGCGGCGTGTCGAAGATGTGCTGAAAGAAGGGCAGGAGGTCGAAGTCAAAATCTTGTCGGTCGACCCCGAGGCGCAGCGTCTGGCACTGTCCTATAAAGCCACTTTGCCTCCGCCCGGGGAGCAAGCTGCCGAGCCTGCCGCGCAGGAAGACGAGACGGCTCGAGCGCCGGCTGTTCCGCGTCGAAACCGCCCATTACGGGGCGGTTTCGATCGCCCGACCGGTGGCGACAACTTCGGGCTGAAGTGGTAAAGCGCGGTCCTGGCAGTAGGCGGGACAATGGATAACTGGCCAGCTACGTCATCCACGGCAGCGGTACTTGTACGGTTGCTTGGAGCGGGGCTGTTACTTGTTGCGGGCACGCTGCTGGCGTGGTTTCTCGACCGCGCGTCCGCGTCGCTGGCCGCACGCGGGGGTCTTGACGACTTCGCCGCGCGCAGCGGAGTGAGCGATGCGCTGGCTCGCCTGGGGGTGCGGCGGCCCGTCTCCCGCGGGCTGGGACGGCTCGTGTTCTGGCCCGTGTTCTGCCTGGCCGTGGGAATGACTTGCGATGTATTGGGGCTGCACACTTCAGCTTGGACAGCGCAGCGGATCGCCGTCTTTGTTCCCCGGCTGTTTGTCGCCCTGGCGCTGATCGGGGGCGGCGTCGCGCTGGCGGCACAGGTTCGCCTTGCATTGAGCCGCGGTGTCGCGGGATGGGAGTCCAGTGGAATCCCGGCCGTAGCCCACCATGGAATTGTCGCCATCGCCCTGCTGGCCGCGCTCGAGCAGTTGGGAGTCTACCTGGGATTGATTCACGAGGCGGTGCTGATCGCGTTGGCCAGCTTGGGATTGGCAGGCGCGCTGAGCTGCGGACTTGGAGGCCGGGAAGTCATGGCCGGAGTGGTCTGCGGCTATCTGCTCCGCCAGCGACTGCAAGCTGGCGATCATGTACGGATCGCCGGTCACACCGGTACGGTCCGCGAAGTCGGATTGGTGGCGACCGTGATTGAGACGGAAGAGGGGGGCATGATGAATCGGCACAGTATTCCCAATCAGCGGATGCTGAGCGACGCGGTGCGGTGAGAGGGAACGCACCACTAGGTGCGGGCCGAATGACTTGCTACGCTTGAGTGCTCGAGGTGTTTGCCGACGAGGTTTCCGAGACGAGGGGATTGCTATGCCAGGGTTTCAGGTGGAGGTGCCGCACGCGTTAGGCAGACAGCAGGCGATCGACCGACTGCAGCCGTTCGTGTCGCAGCTGGTCGAGAAGTTCAAAGAACAGGTGAGCAAGTCGGAAGGCTCGTGGCTTGACAACGTACTGACGTTCGCCCTGACCACGTATGGTTTCTCCATCACGGGCGAGTTGAAGGTGGAAGACGACGCCGTGCGGCTGCAGGGGCAACTCCCCTTCGCGGCGCTCCCGTTCAAGGGCAAGATAGAACAGTCCATTGCGCGCGAACTGCAAAAGGAACTCGCCTAGTTGCCGCCATGATTAGGGTTTTGCTTTGGCACCCGCGCCTGGCGCGACCCTCAGTTGCCGGCCGGACAGTTCGTAGTGGAGACCTGTGTCCCGAAAAACAGCGGCGAGCAAGTCATCGAGAGACGCGTCGCGGACATCGAACGAGATGCGCTGATAAAGGTCCTGCTGGATACGTGGGTCGATGGTAATATCCAGCATGGCGCGGACCTGCAGCGTCTTGAGAATGTTGCCAAGCGGTGCGACGCCCTGCATGGTGTAAACCTGCATGGGCTTTCCAGGCACCTTGATCTTGCCGCGGGGAACGTCGGCAGCGGGGCGAACCCGGTCCAACAACGAGGCGAGGGCCGAGTGGTCCTCGGCGCGGCCCGACACGCGGATGCGGTTACCCTCGCGCTGGAACTGTGCTGCCGGTGCTGCTTGTTGCAGTTCGGCGAGAGATGTGGAAGACGCGGACGTCCAGGGATACACACGCACCACGTCGACACGAGCCGGAATGGGAACGAGGCGGATCTGGCTCGTAGCCGGTTCGATCGTGAACGTCAGATCGAAGCCTGCCAGGAGCAGCGTCATCCGCTCGGCCCACGTCAGCGGCGGCAGTTCGGCTGCGGCCCACAAGTCATGCGGGATTCGCTGAGGGTCGTCGATCGGCAAATCGGCTTCGGCCGCCAATTGCTCGAGCAGCTGGCGCGGTTCAGCCAGAATATTCCAGGACCAGGCCTGCGATCCCGTCGTCCGACTGCGCCCGGCCGCCGGCAGCCGCTGGCATTCTTCCTGGCGGACAGCCGCCAGTGAGGCGAGCTGACGCGCTGTGGCCGACGGACCGAGATACACCACGGATCCGCAGGTTCCGACGTCGGCGCCGAGTTTCGCGGCGACTTGCTCCAGGCATTCGCGCAAGGGAGTGGCAGTGAGTTCCAAGGCCATCGGTTGCGAGGGATCCAGTCGCCGGTCGAGCCAGATCGCGACCCGCACGGTGCGGGACAAGTTCTGTAGTTTCTGACGCAATTCGCCGCTGGTCCACACGATGCTGTCGACCGGCTCGCCCAGCTGCCGTTCAAAATTGGCTCCGGTCAGCCAGTTGGAAGCAGTGGTTTCCTGTGCGAAATTGGGCGCAACGAGAGTGAATAGCAGGATCGAGACGACGACACCGCAGCTGCCGCCGGGAAGTCCGGTGAGCGGTCCGTTCGGTTGCCAGCGTTGTCGGGTTTCCATATCTCAATTACACTCGAATTTGAGAACCACACAAGTTGGATGCCTGCCCGGGATATTTTGCGCGGATCCCGCCGCGCAAGCGAGGAGCATTGGGCGTGAGTGCAAAGAAAAAGAGCCGGCCGGTCCTGATTCGAATGTTTCGCCAGTATCTGTCGGATGAGCAGTCGGCCCGGTTTATCAGCGACGTCAGCCGCCAGTACACAATTCCGACGCTGGAGCGCCTGGCCGAGTATGGAGACCGAACGACGCGGCGTGCCGCCACCATGGCATTGGGCTTTCTGGGCGGCTATTCCTCAAACCAAGTGCTCGGCCGCCGGATGGCCGATACGGACCGCAGCGTTCGTCTGCTGGCGGAAAACGGCATCCGTGAATTGTGGAGCCGCGATGGCAACGACGAGCAGCGCCAGCAGCTGCAGCGAATCATGCGGCTCAACCGGTCCGCCGATTATCTGACTGCCTTGACGGAAGCGACCGACTTGATCGACGAGTCTCCGTGGTTTGCGGAGGCATGGAATCAGCGAGGGGTCGCCAATTACTATCTGGGCCGTTACCAGGACGCCATCCGCGACTGCCAGCAGACGCTCGAGTTGAACCCCTACCACTATGCGGCGGCCATCGGCATGGCGCACTGTTACCTTGAGCTGGACGATGCCCGCGGTGCACTGGACAGTTTCCGCCGCGCTTTGAAGCTGAATCCGGACCTGGAAGATGTGCGCACGCGCATCTCGTTTCTGAAGCAGGCATTCGAGGAGTCGTAGTCGCGGCGCAGATGCCCAGTCCGATGTCTTACATCGCCGGTTGAGCTCCTTACAGCGGGATGCCTGTATGAATGGCTACATTCTGGCTTTGGATCAGGGAACGACGTCCAGCCGCGCGATCCTGTTTGACCGGGCTGGGCAAGCGGTCTCGGTGGCCCAACGCGAGTTTCCGCAGTTGTTGCCCGCGCCGGGGCACGTCGAGCACGCGCCTGATGCAATCTGGGATTCGCAGCTGGCGGTGGCTCGCGACGTCATACGGCAGGCTGATTTAACGCCCGACGATGTGGCCGCGGTCGGTGTGACGAATCAGCGCGAGACGACACTGCTGTGGGAGCGCGATTCGGGACGCCCCATCGGCAATGCGATCGTGTGGCAGAGCCGCATCAGTACCCCCATCTGCGACCAGCTGAAGGCGGCGGGGTATGAATCGATCTTCCGCGACAAGACAGGATTGGTCGTGGATGCGTACTTCTCCGCCACGAAGATCAAGCATCTGCTCGACCAGCATGCGGGATTGCGAGCGCGGGCGGCACGCGGCGAGGTTTTATTCGGAACCGTGGATTCGTACCTGATCTGGCGCTTCACCAATGGCCGCCGCCACATCACGGACTTTAGCAATGCCAGCCGCACGCTGATCTATAACATCCACAAGTTGGACTGGGATGACGAATTGCTGGAACTGCTCGAAATCCCACGCGCCATGCTTCCGGAAGTGGTTTCGTCGAGTGGTGTGTGCGGCGAGACGGCCGAAGAGTGGTTCGGTCGCCGGTTACCAATTGCCGGTGTGGCGGGGGACCAGCAGGCCGCGACGTTCGGACAGGCGTGTTTCGACGTCGGGGATGCCAAGAATACCTATGGGACAGGTTGCTTTCTGCTGTTGAACACGGGTGAGCGGGCGATTGCCTCCCAGAATCGGCTGTTGACGACCATTGGCTGGGGTATCAACGGCCGGGTTACCTACTGCCTGGAAGGCGCCGTCTTTGTGGCAGGAGCCGTCGTGCAGTGGCTGCGGGACGGGCTGGGATTGATCAAGTCCTCGCAGGAGATCGAGACTCTGGCAGCGAGTGTTCCGGATGCAGGTGGCGTACTGATCGTGCCCGCCTTCGTCGGACTGGGGGCGCCCTACTGGGATCCGCATGCCCGCGGAACCATTTCCGGGATTACGCGGGGGACCAGCGCGGGACATTTCGCGAGGGCGGCCGTGGAATCAATGGCCTACCAGACTCGCGATCTGATTACCGCCATGGAGAAGGACGCCGGTGTTCAACTCCGGACGCTGAAAGTCGACGGCGGAGCATCCGTCAATAATGGCTTGCTGCAGTTTCAAGCGGACATCCT
The DNA here is from genome assembly GCA_050186685.1 of Pirellulaceae bacterium. Taxonomy (GTDB): domain Bacteria; phylum Planctomycetota; class Planctomycetia; order Pirellulales; family Pirellulaceae; genus CAZFLF01. The sequence continues at coordinate 1,890 of JBFWYF010000110.1, read as the reverse complement.
GGGTGCCGAAGTGCATCGGCCCGTTGTGTCGGAGACCACCGCTTTGGGGGCCGCCTATCTCGCTGGGCTGGCCGTCGGCTATTGGTCCGATGCGGACGATGTGCGAAGTAACTGGAGACTCGAATCGGCATTTCGTCCGCAGATGGATCGGGGCGAACGCGAGACGCGCTACGCCAACTGGCAGAAGGCTGTGTCTCGCTCCCTCGCCTGGGAGACCGCCTGATGAATCCGTCCGATGTGCTGGTGGGGGCTGTCTCCGCCGTCGCGGGTTCACTGGGCGTGCTGGCCGGGATCTCGAATTGCGATGCGTGCTATCAGACCACAAAGGTCCAGTGGCTCGTGCAGCGTTTTGGACGCACGCGCACCCGCATGTTGTATGTGCTGGGGGGACTGTTCTTTATCGTGCTCGGAATTGCGATTGCCAGCGGTTTTGCCGTGAATCGCATCGTTCCCTCCGGAGAGGGCCGGGCATGGCGCCCCGACCGGCAGCGACGCTTGCGCACGCGTGTCGAGCCCCAGTCGCTGGCAGCGCTAGCTCACCTCAGTTCCTCGGACATTTGGCTTGTGGCGGTGTAGGGCCATTTCTATAATCCCGCGCCTTACTCTGTCGGTACTTATCTAGGCTTCTGTCCGAGAACCGCGTGGCCCTCGCCCTGGCCCTCTCCGGGATTACGGGGAGAGGGGAGGATGGAACCGCATCGCGGTCAGACATGTGGGATTTCGGGCAAGGCTTATCGTTTCAGCTCTTCGCCGCAAGGACGTGCTAAGCTGATTGCCGTTGAGGACGGAACCTGGACGGGACGTTGTCTCGCGCGATTCCGAAGGGACGCTGCGTGGGCTGTTGCGCGCTGGGCAGTCTTGTCCTGTCTGGGCAGCTGTTGGTTGATAGCGAGCCCTTCAGCGTTGGCATCGGCCGAAATTTCCTTGCCGGCCCAGGATCCCGTGCATCCGATTTCGATTCGTGCCGAGCAGGGGGCACGCTGGGCCGAAGGCGTCTACGAAGTCTGGCTGCTGCACGGTGACGTAACGCTGCGGCAGGGCGATATCACGGCCCGCAGCCGGGAAGCGGTCGTCTGGATCGATCGGGCTCAGCAGGAGCCGGGGACGGTGCGCGGCGTCCTGGCGTACCTCGAAACGGATGTGTGGGCGACCCGGGAACAGGGAAGGGACAAGCCGAGCGGAGCCGTGCGGCGGGATGACATGCGTCTCGGCAGGTCCTGGCTGGGGCGATTCTACTCGTCCGCGCCGATCGACGTGTTCGTGAAAGGCGTCTTGCCGGGAGTGGATGCCCGTCCGCCCGTATACGGTCGCGGTGTCGAGGCCTTGGGATGGCATCGGGATCAGGACGTACGAAACGCTCAGTTTGCGGAACCGGTGCCGGCCCCTCAGAATCCGGTGGCGGCTCCTTCGCTGCAAAACGTCCAGATTTCGTCGCGCGGCCAGATCGGGGCTCAGATGCTGACCTATCCGGGGTCATCACCGGACGAGACGATTGTGGTCGTCTCCGGCGGGGTGCGTGTGGTGGCGAGCGGGATCACGGTTCCGGATGCTCCGGCCGGCATGCCATTGCTCCCCTCGGGCGTGGTAACGATGGAGGCGGATCGGATTGTCGTTTGGACCACGGCTCTCGCGGGGCTGCAACTGGGGGATGGAGCGGCACAGGCCTCGAATGGTCGGACCGAGGTCTACCTGGAAGGAAACATCGTCTTCAAGGACGGCGATCGTGTTATCTATGCGGATCGCATGTATTACCATGTCAACGAATTGCGGGGGGCCGTGCTGAATGCCGAAATGCTGACCCCTGTGCCCCAGTACGAGGGCCTGCTGCGGCTCAAGGCCGACGTCATCCAGCAAGTGGATCGTCAGAACTTTCTGGCCAGCGGCGCCGCG
>JBFWYF010000109.1:0-12289 GCA_050186685.1 Pirellulaceae bacterium | reverse complement strand
GGGAGAGCGCGGAGTCGGAAGTGTTGCCACTTCCGCTACGGAAGTTGGGGGAGAGCGCGGAGTCGGAAGTGTGGCCACTTCCGCTACGGGAGTTGGGGGAGCACGCGGAGTCGGAAGTGTGGCCACTTCCGCTACGGGAGTTGGGGGAGAGCGCGGAGTCGGAAGTGTTGCCACTTCCGCTACGGGAGTTGGGGGAGCACGCGGAGTCGGAAGTGTTGCCACTTCCGCTACGGGAAATCAGGAAAGGAACTGTTTGCGCAGCGTGGCGAGCCGCTGCAAGGACGGCTTGGGTCGCCCGTGCGCGTCGAAGAGGCCGCCGTGAGCAAATTCGTGGCTGCCCGCGTCGGTAAGATCGTTCCAGATGAACCCATGCACGAACGATTTAGCCAACGCCAACGAAGCCAGTCCGTCGATCATCCGCTGCTGGCTCTCGAGCGAAGGCGTCGAACCCGGACATGAGCTGGTCGACGCCGGTACGAGCGATTTTTCGTCGGCTGAGATGCCGCTGGGGGACGAAGCGATCACCAGCAGCGGAAGTCCCAGAAAATTCCAGCGATCCAGCTGCCGGCTGATCTCGAACCAATCCCGGAGTGGCGTACCGTGCGGCCAGTAGCCCAGGTTCATCTCGAGGGCGATCCCGGCCAGACCCAATTCCGCGCGGACCAGGGAGTCGGCGAAGTGGAGCGGCGAGAAGTCGCTGTCGGCCGACGCGAGATATTCGGCCCAGGGCTGGTCGAAGCTGATGATATAGGGTGTTCGTGCGTCAAGCCGTTGCACTTCGTCAATGACGCCGACGACCAGCCGCAGACGCTCCTCCTCGCTCAATCGCACGGCACATTCCAGGTTCATGCGCGCGGCACAGTTCCATACGTGGACTTTACCCCGATAACGTTCCACGACGGCCCGCACGTAGTGCTGGACGTTGGCCAGGATCTGGTCGAAGTCACCCTCCCAGACGTACAGGCCATCCGGAATCTGGTGGCGGTCGAGTTGCAGCAACGGTCCGCCGATAATGCGGAGCCCCTGGTCGCGACACCACTGAATCTGGCGGTCGTAGGCATCCCACTGAAACCGCCCGTGGACGGGTTCAATCTCCCGCCACTGAAATGCGACCATGGCTGCGTTCAGCGCGGCAACAAAACCCGGCACCTCGGGGTCCGCCACGGGTCGGCTGCCGACACGGCAGGCAAAGAAAGTGGGCAGCGTGGGGGACTGCATCCGCCGGCCCGCGATCGCCTGGTCGACGTAGGTGCGCATCAGCGAGTCCATGACCGCCACGGCCAGCTGGATCGCCTTTTCGGACCCCTCGTGCTCGGCGTCGGACCCGAGCGGCGCTGTGGCCGCTTCAGCAAACGTGTCCGCCAGCAGCTGTAGTTCGGCGGACAGTTCGGCGGAAAGCTGCAGCCCCATGCACTGCCATTCGGCTACCTGGTTCCGGATGCGGTTGACCGTTCCGCGGGCGAGTTCGAGCGGCAGCCGATACGGACGGTCACGCTCCATGAGGCTGCCCGTCGAGAGCACCAACTCGTGAAAGCCTTCGACGCACCACGGGATGTAGAGATTGCCCGAATCCGAGGCATCGCGCTGGAGAATGAACTCTCCGGGCCCTGACTCCTCGTCGACGTCGGTCCACCAGTTACGGGATCGCCAGGGGATGCCTTCCATGCCGGCGAGGTACGCCCGCTCGACCGCGTCAGGGGGGATCGCTTCCTGCCGCGCCGCTACAAAACGCATTTGTCCCATGAGCAGATCTGCTTCGATGACACGCAGAGCGTGCCCAGCCCCTGATGGTTGCTTCCCGCCGGTGGTCGCGAGTCTACCCCAGGCACGGGCGCCATTCAACGGGCTGCCCGCAACCCAGTGCTGGAACTTAGAGCATGGCGCTCAACTGGCCACACGACCTGCATTAACCGGTCACACCGTGGGGCGCAGCGACGAGGTGGGTTTGCTAACGCGGCATCATCCGACGCTGGGGCGCTCGCCCGCACTGCTCTAGGTCGAATACTACTCAACTAGCGTTTGCCGAGGAAATCTCAGTCCGCCGCTGTTTTCCTTTCAAGCTGGCGGATGGGCGAGCGTTGCACCAGATCATAGCGTTGGCCGGCCGGTACTTCCGTGACCACCGGTCCCTCGTTCCCCTCGGCGGCGAAGACCCAGACGCTGTGTTCGCCCACCACTTCGGCGACCGAGCCGCGCACGATCAGGGCCGTGGACTCGTCGATGCCGATCCCCAGGAACTGGGGGTGTGCCTGCACCACGCTGCGCAGGTCATTCTGCCGCCGTCGCTGGGTGAAATGCTGGTCGATGGCGACGCCAGGCAGGAAGCCGAAGCCCCGTTCGTAGCCTTCCGCCATCATGATGGTGTTTCCCAGCGGGCTGCCGCGCACCAGGTAGTCGGCCTGAATCGAGGCTCCGGCTGAACTACCGCCGATGGCTCCCCCGCGCTGGAGGACCCCTCGGAAGGCGTCCCAGGCGCGGGTCGACGCGTAGGCATCCACGAAACGCCATTGGCGTCCGCCGCCGAACCATACTCCGCCGGCACGTTCCAGCGCCGCCAGGCTGCTGGTACTCTCGACGTCTTCCGTTCGACGTCCGGGCAGAACCACCAGGTTGCGCGCCCCCGCCTTCTCCAGCAGCCGGCGTTCCGCCGCACCATCGGGCTGCAGCTGTTCCGAGGCGGTAGGCAAGATCACAATCAGTGCGTCCGGGCCTCCCGCGGCTTCCACGAACGAAGCCAACATGTGCGGTGTGAGCCTGCCGCCGCCCGCAATGAACAGCGTGCCTTGCGCGACGCGAGGCGGAGCGGGCTGCCGGGGCGGCCAATCGTCCTGGCGACGCACACGCACAGCGCGGCGCAGGGCCGTGAGGTCCGTTTCCTCGCCGGCGGCCAGCCCCGTCACCGACAGCGGCCGGCGCGGAGACGGCGGCAGATAGACCCAAGCCTTGCCCCGACCCAGCACGCGCAGGCGGCGGCCCTCAACGACGACGGCGGTGCCTTCGTCGATGCCCAACCCAAACGCGGGTGGCCCGTCGGCGATGGCGGCCTGCAGCCGTGCTTCGCGCTTTCGTTCAGAAAAATGCTGGTCTACGACGCCATCTGGCAACAGGTCGAAGCCCTGAGAGATCTGGGGTAAAGGGTTGCCGCCCGCGATCATCCGCCGCGATTGAATCGCCGCTCCTGCCGAGGTCCCGCCAATCACTCCGTCGCGGTTAAGCAGTGCCAACAGTTCGCGTTCCACAAGCGTGCCGCCGAATGCTTCTGCCAGCCGCGACTGTTGCCCGCCGCTGAACCACACTGCGGTGGCCTGGCGCAGGGGTGCGACGAACGAGTCGCGGTCCGCCTCCTCGCGGTCGCGGGTGTGCAGCACTTCGACGGAAGCCAAATCGTGCCGGCGCCAGCCGGCGAGAATTCGCTCGACATCGCGCACGCCCTCATCCCCGCCCGCCGTGGGGATTACGACTAACCGCGCTTGTTTTCCCCCGCCGCGCCGCACGAACTCGTCCAGAACCCCGGACGGCAGATCGCCACCGCCGCCGAGAAACAGGGCTCCACGAATGCCGTCGGGGGCCAGTTGAACTGGCGAGGCAGTTTCGGCGGCGACCAGCGTGCCGGCTCCCGCCAGCGCGCACACAAAAATCACGATGGTGCTTCGCATGCGAGAGAGTATAGCCGCCTTCGCACGCGATGCGACGGTTGTCAGATTCCTTTGCGACGATTGAACCAGCCACCCGTGTCTTGGATGGCCGCAGGAGGTACTGCGGGCGTAGAAAGATGGATCTTGCCTTGCGAGTCCGGCACGACACAGGTCAGCGAGCGACGCAGAGCCGACAAAGGTGTTCCCGTCGATTCGAACAAATTCACCGGCAGGCAACCCAGGATGCTGCAGGCAATCCGCTGGTTCAAGTCCTCGTTGGCCGTCGTCGGCAGGTGGCGTGAATCGCGCGGAACTCCGGCCAACGTAGCGGCGGTCAGGGGCGGGAACGGTTTGCCGTGTTCCACGGCCACACCAACCCCCACGATCCGTGCCCATTCACGGACACGTGCCATGTCAAACGCGTACGAGGTCACATCATCCGAGTGACTGAGAAACGCGAGCAGCATGTCGGTCCACCGCTCGACGCGCAGCCGACAACGATTCAGCTCGACGGCATCTTCCACCCCGATGCCGTAACCGTAGACCATCAGGTTCAGAACGCGGTTGCGCGCTTCGAAGTGTCCGGCAAGCACGCTGCCGGCGATCGGGCTGGCCTCGTCCCGGCCGCGTCGGCGGTCGAGTCCCTGGCAGATCGCCGCCCAGACGCGTGTCAGCGTTTCGGTGACCAGAACTTCCTCCAGCACAGATTCGGCCTTGACCCGCAGGCTCTCTTCACAGCGATAGGGAAGGCGCGTGGCGGGGGCGACCGCCAGCGTGCGCAAGGTGCGGGACCAACGATCCTGCCGGCATTTCGATGCCGTCCAGTAGACGTCCAGCGCCGGGTCGGGTAACCGTGTCCGGCTGGACATGATGGATTGGCCCTGGGCGGCGACAAGCGTAGCAAGTTGGGCGAGCTGGTAGGCAAACATGGCGGCGACCGCGGCGAGAGAATGGAAAGCAAGGTTGTCCGAGTGAGAGTTTGTCCTTCGCAAGGTGCGGGCCGCATAAGACGCGAAGCGGATTTCGGATCGAGCCGCCTCGTATCTCGCGGCACATCTAGCATTTGCGTTCGCCGGAATCATGTGGGGCGTCGCCGCAACACGTGGCGAAAGGGCCACATCACCCTACCCCTTCGTCGCCAGAACGCGACAGCCGTGGGCTTCGCGGAGCACGGCCAGCCCGTTAAGCTGGCCGCATCGCTGGATGTGTCCCGCCGGTCCTCCCTCACACGCAGGTACGTATGACAATGAACGCGGATCGACGCCAGAAAATCGAAGCGATGCTCGCCCAGGACCCGCAGGACCAGTTCCTCCGGTACACGCTGGCGATGGAGTGCGGCAAAGTGGGCGACTACGAGCGAAGCGAAACCCTGTTTCGCGGGCTCATGCAAGACGCTCCACCCCATGTGCCGTCATTCCTCATGGCGGCGCAGCTGCTGCAGGAACAAGGAAAAATCGAGCCCGCCCGCGAGGTCCTGCGCGCGGGAATCGAGGTCGCGCGGCAGCAAGGGAATACCCATGCCGCAGCGGAGATGGGGGAACTGCTCGCCCAGTTGGGCGCCGAGGACTAATCGATGCTGCAAGATGTGCCGCGGCCACCGAGCCCCGGGGAGGTCGCCGTCACGTCGGAGATCTATTCCATTGGACCGCAGGGAACAGAAGGGAAGATTCATGCATCCAATCCGAACGACCGTGGTGGGTAGCTATCCCGTGCCGACGTGGTTGCGCGTGTTCAGCACCCGCGAGAGTCTGCGCGACGCCATGCTCGCGGTGCTCAAGACGCAGGAACTGGCGGGGATCGACGTAGTGGCCGACGGAGAGCTGTATCGCTGGGACATTAACCACGCCGAAACCAACGGCATGATCGACTACTTCCTGCGACCCTTGCAGGGTGTGGCGACGGACTTGACGATGGAGCAGCTGCAACAGTGGCAGGGGCAGCCGGGCCAGCAGTTCCGCGCCGCTCCACCAGGCATTGTCACGGGTCCAATTGGCCATGGAACGCTGAACCTGGTTCGCGATTACCACCTGTTTCGGGACTTGACGACCCGGCCCCGGAAATTCACCGTCACCAGCCCTTACATGCTCGCCAAGACGGTATGCGACGAGTACTACGGCGATCTGCGCACCCTGGTGATGGCTTTGGCCGACGTCTTGAAGGTGCAAGTATCCACCATCGATGCCGAAGTGGTTCAGGTGGATGAAGCAAACGTGACAGGCCATGCCCAGGACGGGCCGATTGCCGCGGCCGGCATCAATCGTGTGCTGGAGGGTGTCCAAAAAGAAAAAGCCGTGCACCTGTGCTACGGTAACTACGGTGGTCAGACTATCCAGAAAGGAACGTACGACAAGCTGCTCGCGTTCCTCAATGCCCTGCAGTGCGACCATGTCGTGCTGGAACTCGCCCGCCGCCCGTCCCACGAGCTCAGTCTGTTGAAAGATGTCCGGCCCGAGATTGGACTCGGAATCGGGGTCATCGACATCAAGGACAACGAAGTCGAGACGCCGGAGATCGTAGCGCGGCGGATCGAGCAGGCGGCTCAGTCCGTCGGCGTCGAACGGATCCGCTACGTCCATCCCGACTGCGGATTCTGGATGCTGCCCCGGAGCGTCGCGGATGGAAAAATGCGATCGCTGGTTGCCGGCCGGGATCTGTTTACTGGCTAGCCCGCTTCCCACAAGGATTCGAATCGCCACTCTTCGGCCGGTGTCCGCGCGCTCATGTTTGGCTCGACGGCGAACCCGAAACCCGGGCATTGCAGTGAACCGAGTTGGAACTGGCCGTCGACAATGGCCGGTCCAATGATGCCGTGTTCCTCGGCATAGAAATCCGCATGTGCGCTGAGCGCGGCGCGGCGCTCTTCGGGCGGCAGATAAGTCAGCCCGGGATGGTAATGATGGCCGTTCCGCTCGACATGCCGTAGCCCGAGTGTCGCGGCCAGGCACAAGTCAGCTTGAGTGGGGATAATTCCGACACTGCACAGATCTTCGCCGGTCATCACGAAATGGTCCGCGGTGCCCCGCTCCTGGTTCCAGAGCCAGGCGAGGCCCGCGTTGAGCAGGCTCTTGAAAGTGCCTTTGCAGTTCTTGCTGCTGACTCCGCGGTAGCCCAGCCGCGCTGCTTCGGCGAACGCGTCGAGGCTTCCATCGGATTCGTCGATGATGACCGGTTTGCGGCTCGACAACGCCCGCAACTCGCCGATCTGATCCGCCTGCAAGGCGATGGCGCGATCGAACGGCTGCTCGATGACGAGCACCTGATTCCACAACGTAGCCAGCGCCGGCGTGGCCTCGATGCGGTCGATCAGCTGTTCGAATTCGTACGCGTGCTTGTACTGTTCGTTGCCGTCGAGCGTGACTCGAAAATGGTCCCCGAGGTGCCGCTGAAGAATCTCGGCGATTCGCGTCAGCCGGGCCAGATCGTGATCCAGCTGGTTCGAGACCTTGATTTTGCAGTAGCGCACGCCGCGGCGCGTAACGTAGTCTTCGATCGCTTGCGGCCAGCCGTCCTCCAGCCGTTCGGCAGGCGCGATGTCCTCGCGCGTCAGCGGATCGCCCAGCCCCACGGTCTGGCGGACGAAGACGCACGGCGACGGTTCCCGCGGCAGCCACTGGCGGGGTTCCCGGCCTCGCAGTTCGGGATGCACCAGTCCGGCGTCGATCCCCAGCAGGTTCTCGCGAACGGCTCGGGCAAAGGGGACCTGATGCCATCGGCAGATCGCGTCGATCATCGCACGTTCGAGCAGACTGGCCCCGAAGCTGGCCAGCAACGGGGGAAGTCCCCAGTTCTGGCACTGCTGCTGGATACGCGTCTGGCACTGTAGCCAGCCCGGAAAGAACTGGCTCTCGCTCCCGAATTCGGCCTCGAACACGTTGCGCGCGTACGCAATGACGCGCAACATGTCGGCGACTTGGGCCGCAAAGTCCTTGGTGGGCGACTTATCGAACCAGCTGGGCGGCAGGCAATCGCCGCTGAATCCGGCCTGACTCCGTCCGCGGATTTCGACGATCACCCGTAAGGTCGCCTGCGGACAGCGGCTCAGGCACGCCGTGCCGTAGCGGAACGGAATGCGAGTCGTCGAGTTTCGCAGCCCGCACGTGGACTCTTTCAAGGTTAAACGCATGAGTCTGCCTGGCTGTGCCGGAGCGGGTGCCTGCCGCGCGAGACCTCCACGTCACGAAGCGCAGCCGGCGTTGGAACGAGCGGCGATCAGGGCATCCAGTTCCCGCTTCAAACGGCCGAGTATCTCCTGGTAGGTGAATGCCCCCAGGGACTCGGGCCCGCGCTTCAGATTAACGTGCGTCGGACCACACCACAGGCCCAGATCGGCGTCGTCCGTTTCCCCCGGACCGTTCACTCGGCATCCCATGACGGCGATCGTCAGCTTGTGAGACCTCGCGTAAGCGGTCATTTCCTTGACTTGTTCGGCCAGCTCGATGAACGCTTCGTTCTCGACACGCGAACAACTGGGGCACGATATAATATTGAGCGTGCTGAGCCCGTAGTCGACAAACGACCGGACCCGCCCGGCGGCGATATCCGCGAGGATCTGGCGCCCTGCCGCAATCTCTTCCGGCTTGCGAGCGTTGGGCACTGTCAAGGAAACCCGGATCGTGTCGCCCAAACCGCGGCCGATCAGTTGCTCGAACGCGATGCGCGTCTTGATAATGCCATCCGGAGGAATTCCCGCTTCGGTCACTCCCAGATGCAGTGGGACGTCCGGCCGCCGCTCGGCAAACCGACGATTGACGTCGATCACTTTCTGGGGATCCGAGTCCTTCAGCGACACGCAATAGTCGCGGAAACCGATCGAATCCAGGTACTCGCAATGCTCCCAGGCGCTGTCGAGCATTGGCGAGATTGAGTCGTCCGGGCTGTAACGTTCTTTCTTGTCAGGATCCACGCTGCCGCAGTTGACGCCGACCCGCATCGCACAGCCGTGAGAGCCAGCGATATCAGCCAGGTAGTGCACCTTTTCCTGCCACGTCTTGTGCCGCTCGTGATGGTACAGGTGTCCCGGGTTGTAGCGGATCTTGTCGACGTGGGGAGCGACGCGTTCCGCGAGCCGGTAGTTTTCCTGCAAATCGACCGACAAGTTGGCACGTGTCTGCCGCCGGATCTCGGCGAGCGCTTCCGCGTCCTGGCGGCTATCGACGGCGATGCGTACGACATCGGCGCCGGCGACCTGCAACGCCTGGACCTGTGCGACCGTGGCGTCGATATCCTGAGTATGCGTCGCCGTCATGCTTTGAACGGCGATCGGATGCTCGGCACCGATATGTATCGTACCGATCCGAATCGCACGGGTGGGATTTCGCCGCAAGTTCGTCCCAGGCGCCCCTGCATCGCTCATCGCTCGTTCCCCATCACCACTTTGGTTAACGCCTCGACAAAGAAGAACTCGCCCCACATGACCGACTCGTCGACGCCCAATTGCTTCTTGGTATGGTAGACCCCGTGCTTGAGGATGCCTTCCCAGCCCGGAGTCGCTTCCGCCAGGTATTCGGGCCCGACCAGCGTGTCGAGCATGGCCAGGGCCGTTTCCCGGTATCGAGCGGCTTGAGCCGTGTCCTTGGTCTGCCGCGCGAGGTCCAGCAGGCCGCTGGCAGCGATGGCCGTCGCCGACGATTCCTTCTGCCGGCCCCACGGGGCGGGTTGGGACAAGTCGGCGTCAAAGTCCCAGTACGCCACGTGGTCGCCTGGCAGACGCTTCAACCAATAATTGGCATTGCGCTGCGAAACGTCCAGGTACTGAGGGTCGTTCGTTAGCGCAAAACACTTGCTGTAGCCGTACAAGGACCAGGCGAGGCCTCGCGCCCAGCAACTGTCGCCGCGGAGTCCCTGGTGCGTGGATTGCCGCAGAAACTCGCCGGTCGCCGTGTCGAACACGCCTTCATGAGCGGTCGATCCGTCGCTGCGAACCAGGCGATCACGCGTCGTCGCGCAGTGGCGCGCCGCCACGTCTCGCAGTGCCGCATCGCCCGTTTCCCGTGCGGCGTAAAAAATGATCGGCACGTTCATCATGATGTCGATGAACAGCGACTCCGGCCCGATGAAGCTGCACAGGTAGTTTCCGGCGGAGCGAAAGCGGAGCGCCAGCGTGCGTCCCGCCTGGATCAGCACCTGGTGCAACCGCTCGTCGCCGGTCGCCTCGTACCAGGGAAGGTAAGTGTTCAGGAAAATGAACCCCAGATCATGGACGTTGCGATCGTGCTGCCGGTGCTCGAGCAGCCGCGAGTAGTGCTCGGCCCGCTGCCGCCATTCGCCGTTGCCCGTGCGGCGGTAAAACTGCCACATCATGCCGGCAAGGAAGCCGCCCGTCCAATCGGTCCAGAGCTCGCCAGTGTGGTGCCATTTTCCCCCTTCGGTGTAGATCGGAAAGAAGTCCGGGTGGGCCTGCGTCATCGCCGCCACCTGGCGTTCCGCGAATTCCAGTGCGTGCGTATAGCGTTTGGATCGTTCGAGAGTATCCATGGCGGGTATCCTGCGTGGGAAAGCGTATACCGGAGTGACTATACCATTGAGCGTGCCCCGCCGAGAGTGGTCCGGCGGGCCCCGGCGCTAACTCGGCCGTTCGCCCTCCACAAGATGGTTTCACGCGGAGGCGCAGAGACGCGGAGATCACACCGAGCGAACCCCTCTCAGCTGGTATTTCCAAGTCGGTGCGGTACGATGAGGCCCTGAGGATGCTTCTTACGGCCCACGGGTTCCCGTTATCAGGAGCCGGTTATGAACGTCACGTTAATCGCACGCGCGGCGGGGATGATCCCGCTCTGGTCCGTCGGTGCAGCGATCGTCGGTTGGATCGTGGGGATGGGCTCGCCCAGCTGCATTGCCGCGGATGCGGGAGACCTGGAACCGGTCGAGCCGGCGGAGGCCGTCTCGACGCTTGACGGAACGGCCTCGGCGTCGCGGGATGTGGCGATTCGGCGCTGGATCCAGGACTGGCAGGACGGCAGCTTTGCGGTTCGTCGCGAGGCCAGTCGCCAACTCGCCCTGGCCGGGATCGACGCTTACGAGCCGCTGACGGAAGTGGTGCTGCGGGGTGAACGGGAGTCCCGGGTACGAGCGCTGGCCATCCTGTCCGAGGGGCTGGCGGGCCAGGACGAACGCGTCCAGCGCGAAGCGCGGGCCGCACTCGAACGGATTGCCGCCAGCGATCACGCGGCGGCCGCGCGCGCTGCGCAAGAAGTGTTGCGGAAGACCGACGAGTCGAAACAGCTGGCCCGCGGACAGAATGTCCGGCAATTCGGTGCCGCGCGGATGGTGTTGCCGAACGTCGTGGTCAATGGCCGAGTCGTGGCGATGCCCGGGGTCGCACCGGCGTGGCCGATCGGCCCCATTCCGCCCCCCGGGGCGCCCCAAGCACCACCTTTTGTTCCTGGCAATCCAGGGAATATGAACCTGGCGCGCAATGCGGCACGCACTCAGGTGCTCGCGAGTCTGGAGCAGTCGATCGCGATGACCCGGTTCGTGTTGGCTAAGACACAGGACCAGACCCAGCGGGCCGCGCTCCAGCAGCAGCTGATCCGTCAACTGCAGATGCGGGACACGCTCACGCAACAGCTGGTACCTCGGCGGTAAGGTTACCGTCGCTCCGCCGCACAGCCCACCGTTTACCGATTGCGATACAGGTTCAGCGTGATGTGGGCCTGACCCTGGTGATGGGCTTCGTGGAACGCGATCAAGTGGAGCACGTCGCGAAAGGTGAGTCCGCGCTCCTTGAAGGCTGCTGGGACGACCGTCAGCTGCTCGTCGGAATAGCGGGACAGTGTGTCGAGCAGATGTTCGCGGGTCTGGTTCAGCACCGTGCGGATCTCGTGCGCGGATGGGATCAGGTCGTCGGGCGTACTGCCGCCACGGAACCGCGGCCAGAGCTCCTGGAACTCCCCCACTTTGTCGGGCATGAGGCGCTCGGTCGCGAATAGCTCCTCCGTGATCCCAATGTGCATGAGTTGCCAGGCGATGTGAGCCCGTTTCGGGCCTGGGCGCCAAGCCAGTACTTCCTGAGGGCGCGCATCCTGTTCGATGGCGGCCAGTAGCCCCAGCGTGCGGACGCGGTTGAACTGTAACGATTGGGCCAGGATGTCGATCGTGCGCATGCCGTGCTCTCCTTCGGCGATCAGTTGGTCCAGTAATCAACGACCAGGACTTTCTCGAGACGGGGGAGCAAGAGCTTCACGAACTCCTGATGGGCCGCGTGCGGAATGTAATCGTCTCGGTCCTTGGCCGACCGAAACGTCACGAGAAAACAGTGTGTGAACCCTTCGCTGCGGTTCTCGACGCTGACGTCAGTACCCCATTCAAAAGCGTGAATCGTTGGGATCTTCTTAGGTAGCGTGGCGAAGGCGTCGGTTACTTCCTTCAGCTGGTCCTTGGTCACATTGGATTTGAACTGAAACAGCACGACGTGGCGGAGCAGCTTGGCGGGTTTGTCGCCTTTTTCCTGCGCTTCCACGGGCTGGGGCAGGGCCAGCAACGTCAGGCAGGGGAGCAGACAGAGGGTCCAAAGGATGGCGACGGGACGCGACTTCATTCCTGGGCTCCTTAAGCTAGAATTGATGCGGCGCTTGTGGATGACACGTTAGCTCGCTCACCGCATGCGCTCAAGCAGACTTCCTCTCTGACTCGAGGATCGACGGGATATGCCGACC
>JBFWYF010000108.1:0-12380 GCA_050186685.1 Pirellulaceae bacterium | reverse complement strand
ATCTCCAGGGACCCGAGCGCGTCCCGGCCAGCGTTTCCGCGGCGTCGCTGGCGGAATCGAGGCGCGGAGCGCCGGGCGGCTGGGCGCTCGACCTAGGCCACGGGTAGAACAGTCCGGCGGACAGGGCCGCCACGCTTCGCGAGCAGAAAGTTCGTCGGTCCATGGGAGCTGGATGATACGGGCGGTGCGGGGCCCCAGGCAAGCCGCTACGATGGTTCCCAAAAGTCCCCACGGAGTCAACACGATGCGCACCATTCTTTCGTTCTGTCTCTTGATGTGCCTGGGCTGGACGGCAGTCGGCCGATCCGCGGAACGACCCCAATTGATTGTCGTGATCAGCGTCGACCAGCTGGCGCAGGACTACCTGCTGCGGTTTGCGGACAACTTTGCGGAGGACGGTTTCTTCCGGCGCGTGTTCCGGGAAGGCGCTCAGTACACGCAGTGCCATCATCGGCACGCGATTACGGTGACGGCGCCGGGCCACGCGGCGTTATTGACGGGCTCGTACCCCCACACGCATGGAATCGTCGGGAACTCCTGGTTCAACCGCACGACGGGCAAGACGGCCGATTGCGTCGGGGATCCGCAGACACAAATAGTAGGCGCGCCGCAAGGCACGGGTAATTCGCCGCATAACCTGCTCGTCGAGACGGTGGGCGACGTACTCAAGGCGACCAATCGGGGTCGCTCACGCGTATTCGGAGTGGCGATCAAGGCGCGGGCATCCATTCTGATGTCCGGCCAGAACGCGGACGGGGCCATCTGGCTGGACAATAATCTGTGGGTCACGAGCACCTATTACCGGAACGTATTGCCCGGCTACATCCGGGTGTTGAACGAGAGCCGGACAATCCGGCGTTTCGAGAACCAGACTTGGAACCTCCTGCTGCCCAAGGCGCGCTACCATAACAACGGTCCCGATGCGAACGACTGGGAGAATCCGCCGAAGGGTATGACGGGCGAGTTCCCCCACAAACTGGCAAGTGTGGGCATGGTGGGAGAGGCCGTATTCGGCGACCAGGTTTTGTTTTCCCCCTTCGGCAACGAGCTGACGCTGGAGCCGGCCCGTGAGATCATCCGCTACGAAGAGCTGGGGCGCGACGGACACCCCGACATCCTCTGCATCAACTTCTCGTCCACCGACTACGTCGGTCACGCGTACGGTCCGAACAGTCTCGAAGTCGAAGACATGACCTATCAGACCGACCGGCTGCTGGGACAGTTCGTGGAATACCTGGATCAGCAAGTTGGCCGCGGCGGCTGGGTGCTGGCGCTGACCGCCGATCACGGGGTCGCGCCGATTGTGGAGTACGCAGTGCAGTTCAAGCTGCCGGCCCGCCGGAACCCGCTGGGGAAATTGACCGACGTCCAGGCCAGACTCGAGTCGCTCGTGCGGTCCCGGTTGCAGATTCCGGCCGGCGGCGAGTCGGTCGTGCAGGAAGTAGACGATTTCCACGTTTATCTCCGCCACGATCATCCGGCGTGGGAGGGAGGCAAGTTCGAGCAGGCTCAGGTGCTGGTTCGCGACTGGTTGCTGAATCAATCCGGTGTTGCCGATGCACGGACGCGGCAGCAACTGTTGGGGTCGCCGGGTGATCCGATCGGCGATGCCCTGCATCGGGCGTGGCACACGAGACGTTGCGGCGACGTCATGTTTGTCTATGCGCCCTATTGCGTACCGGGGGATCGGGGGACGACGCACGGCAGCCCTTGGCATTACGACACGCACGTCCCACTCCTGCTCCTCGGAAAGGGGATCCGGGCTGGGCGGTTCGATCGCCCCGTCGCTCCGACCTGTTTGGCAGCGACCGCCTCGGAGCTGCTGGGCATCGACTATCCGTCGGCTAACCAGGAGCGGCCGCTGCGCGAAGCCATCACAGCCCTGGATGTGCGTCTGGCGGAATAACCGACCGGGGCTCGACGCGCATCACGCCGGCGATTAAGAAAGGAAGGGTGAACCTGGCGGCCAGTCGGACGTGTCAGGGGATGCGAGGTCGGCGTGTGCCGGCCGCGTTTCTGCTCCTGCTGTCCTGGCCGCATGCGAGGTGCCACCCATTCCTCCGCCCCACCCGCCCGGATCGACCGCGGCCCACCCTGATTCTGAAATGAGCACGGACACGGATCCGGCGTTATCGCCACCGTTGCCGAGCTTGTCGGCGACGGTTCTCGGGCCGGGTGAGAACGATGACGAAGTGTCGGTGTACGACCGCGTCTTCTGGTTCACGTACCTGGCGAACGGGCTGACCACGGTGGCGAATGCCATGTTGGTGCGCTACTCCGATTTCGTAAACCTGCTGGGTGGCGAAGAAAAGCAGCTCGGTCTGATCGTCGGTTTCGGCATGCTGGGCAGCATCGCCATGCGGCTGGTGCAAGGCGTCGGCATCGACCGGTACGGAGCGGCGCGGATCTGGCAGGGATCGATGGTGGTCTACGCGGCCAGCCTGTTCGCCCATCTGCTGTTGAGCACGGCGCATGGCCCCGGGATCTTTGTCGTTCGGGCCATCATGCAAACGAGTCTGGCTGGGGTGTTCGGGTCGTCGATCACGTTTGTGTCGCTACGGGTGTCGCCGCCCCGTGTGGCGGAGATTATCGGGGCGCTGGGCACCTCAGGGTTTATCGGCATAATGCTGGGCCCTCAGATCAGCGACTGGATCTGCCGTGGTCCGGAGATCGGTATACGCCAGGTTCAAACGCTATTCGTAACGGCAGCGGCCATGGCGAGCCTGGCGGCTCTGGCGACGTGTCTGGCCACGACGGGACACCGGGCCCCGGTGGCTCGCCGGCAACCTAATCTGCGGCGCATGGTCCGCCGCTACACGCCGGCCGGCGTGGCGCTGGTCGCGGCGGCCATGGGCGCCGGATTCGCGATTCCGATGACATTCCTCCGGCCCTTTGCGACGGAGTTGGGTTTCGGCCGGATCGGGTTGTACTTCACCGTTTACGCGGGAACCGCGTTTGTTACCCGGCTGGCCACGCGGCGGGTATTCGAACGGCACGGTAACCGTCCCTGGATCATCGTGGGGATGACGTTGCTAACCGTCAGTTTCCTGCTCTATGTGCCGGTGACGCGTACGTGGCACCTATTGGCACCCGGTGCGACGGCCGGGGTAGCGCATGCCCTATTGTTTCCCTCGGTCATGTCGGCAGGTACGACTGCGTTCCCGCGACGCTTCCGAGGCGTGGCCACCTCGCTGATGCTCGCCATGTTCGATTTTGGCACGTTTCTGGGCGCGCCGGTTGTCGGCGCGTTTCTCGAGCACACCAAGCAGTTGACGCGAGCGGCTTATCCGGCCACTTTTTCAGCTACTTCGGTCGTCATGCTGGTAACGACCGTCCTGTTTTGCCTGTGGCCCAGCGCGGGAAAGCGTTCTCGCTGATGCTCTGTCCGGTCTTGATTGTGGGGTAACGGAACTCGCAAGAGTTCCGAGATGAGCTAGAGATTTCGGAAGTGTTGGCACTTCCGCTACTCACCTTCTTAGCCTTGAAGCAGCACGAGGCTCTATCCGGAAGAGGGCCAGGGTGAGGGGCGGATGTCCCCTCTCCCGGTACTCCGGGAGAGGTCAGGGTCAGCCTAAGCTCGTCACACTGCATTTGCAGCGTTTGCGCGGAACCAGTAATCTATCGATCGTTCGAGGACGCATCGCGGCAGGTGCGCGCTTGACGTGCGTACGATTCTGTCGAGCCGCAGAGCGCGCTTCTCCGCCATGGACTGGCCATTTCATGACAAGGTGAAAGCCGATGAGTCAAACGCTGGTTATACCTCCCTCGTCTCAGGATGCCGCTGGCTCGACCGTACGCCGTGAGCCGGCGGACCAGCCTGGGGAGCCGAAATATCCCTTTCCCGGTATTCCAGTAACCTGCGACGGATCGGAAGCGGTCGTCCACGTCGAGACGCATATTTGTCAGGGAAGTGGTGCCTATCCCATTACGAGTTCCACCACCATGGGCGCGGGTTTCAACGCGGCCGCTCAGAATGGCCGGAACAACCTGTGGGGCGAACCACTGGTATTCATGGAGCCGGAGAGCGAGCACTCTTCCGCATCCTTCTGTGAGGGGTTCGCCTTAGCGGGTGGGCGGGTGACGAACTTCACCTCCGGCCAGGGCCTGGTGCTGATGAAGGAGGTCCTCTACGTGATTGCCGGCAAGCGTCTGCCGGTCGTCTTCAATATCGGGGCTCGCGCGCTGACGAGTCATTCACTGAATGTTCACGCCGGGCACGACGACTTGATGAGCGTGGCGGACTGCGGATGGGGTATGATGTTCGCGCGCAATGCCCAGGAGGCCTGCGATCTGTGCCTGATCTCGCGTCGCGCCGCCGAGGCCTCGAAGACGCCGTTCTTCAACGTGCAGGACGGCTTTCTCACGACCCACACGGTCGAGACGGTGCGGCTGGTCGAGCCGGAATTCATGCGGGATTTTGTAGGCCCCCCCGCGGAACGTCTGATGAACTTGATGGATCCGCAGAACCCGCTCATGTCCGGTGTCGTCCAGAACCAGGACTCGTACATGAAGGGCAAGATCGCGCAGCGGTGGTACTACGAGCGGGTCGCGCCGGCTTTGGCCGAAGCGTTCGAGTTGTTCGCAGCGAAGACGGGGCGCCGCTACGACTTTGTCGTGCCCTACCGTTGCGAGGACGCCGAGTACATCCTGGTGGGCATGGGCGGATACATGGAGACGACGGAAGTCACCGTGGACTATCTGCGCCAGCAGGGCATCAAAGCGGGATGTGTGACCGTTTACTGCTTCCGCCCGTTCCCGATGCACGAGATCGTCCGGACGCTGAAGCACGCCAAGGCGATCACGATCTTCGAGCGTATGGATGATCCCCTGTCGACCACGGGAAATCATCTGACACGGGAGGTGAAGGCGGCCTTCTGTGACGCCCTCACGGGACAGATGGGACACGAACGGATCGATCACATTCCGCGGATCTACCATGGGGCGGCCGGGCTTGGCAGCCGGGACGTACGGCCCGGCGATGTGATCGCGGCGTTCCAGAATATGATCGACGACGGCCAGGACTATTTCTGCGTCGGCATCGACCACCCGCTCTCGCTGAAGCGAAAGGACGACCCGGACCTTCGTCCGCACGGGGGATTTTCGATGCGGGGCCATTCCGTCGGCGGATTCGGCTCGGTGACCACGAACAAAGTCATCGCCACCATTGGAGGCGAAGTCTTTGGCAAAGACGTGCAAGCCTATCCCAAGTACGGGTCGGAAAAGAAAGGTCTGCCCACCACCTACTATCTGACCATCGCTGACGCTCACATCAAGACGCACAGCGAACTCGAGTTCGTTGACCTGGTAATCCTGAATGATGTCAACGCCATCCTGGGCAACCCGCTGGGCGGGCTGGTCGAAGGAGGCGCCATCTTCATGCAGTCGGCCTACGAAGATCCCGCTCAGGTCTGGAAGCATATCCCGGCCGCGCACAAACGCAGCATCCGGGACAAGCGCATCCGCGTGTTCTTTGCAGATACCGTCCGGATTGCGCGCGACGTAGCCTCGGAAGCCGACCTGCAGATGCGCATGCAGGGGATCGTCACGCTCGGCGCCTTCTTGAAGCTCACCCCCTATGCCCGCGAAAGCGGCATGTCCGATGAGCAGGTCATGGCCGGCGTGGAAAGGGCCCTGCGCAAGTACTTCGGCAAACGAGGCGAGCGCGTCGTCCAGGACAATCTAACCTGCGTCCGGCGCGGCTATACCGAAATGCGCGAAATCCCGCGCGAATTGGTCAACGCCCCCTGCAACTAGCCGCTGGTCGGCCCGGGATTCCTTCCTCATCTTCTCTTCTCGGAAACAAGCCATGGCAACTGTCAATGAATCCAAGTCAATGAATGAGGCCCACGAGCGGGATCCCTTCAATAACAACTCGTACGGCACGCTGGTCGACGACGGCTACAAGCTCGTCAAGCTGCCGGTGCTGGATGTCCTCGATTTCAACGAGCGCGTGATTCGGGCCTACGAGGAAGGCTCGGCCGAGAAGGGGTTGCCCGCGGACTTGTCGGTGGCGCGGTCACTGGTCCCGGCCGGGACGGCCACCTTACGCGACTTCAGCTACGTGGCACCGGAAATACCCGAGTACATCCCCGAGAATTGCACGGGGTGCATGGACTGTGTCACGCTCTGCCCGGACACGGCGATTCTCGGCAAGGTCAAAGGCGAAAAGGAATGGGAAGAACGGCTGGGGCGCATTCCGTCGGACGCGGAGCGGGAACTGTTCCGAAGTCAATGGTCCGAACCCCGCAAGTACTACGATGGGCCCAAGAAGAAAACGGGCGAAGGCGGGAAGTTCGTGATCATCATCGATCCCAGCAAGTGCAAGGGATGTGCGGAATGCGTCACGGTCTGTGACGACCACGCGCTGAAAATGATCCCTAAGTCCGATGACGTCATGCTGAACATCCGGAAGTCGCACCGGTACTTCAAGGAGTTCGGTCCGTCGGACGAGCGCTACGTGAGCGACAACTTGCTCATCGACATGATGCTCAAGGAAAAGACGCACGTCTACGTGGGAGGTGCCGGCAGCTGCGCGGGTTGCGGCGAAGGAAGCGCCCTGCGAATGATGTGCGCGGCCACGGGAGCCAAGTACGGCAACGACTGGGGAATCATCGCGGCCACGGGCTGCAATACGGTTTACACGTCCACGTACCCGTACAATCCGTACCTCGTTCCGTGGAGCAACTCGCTCTTCGAAAACGCTCCCGCTTACGCCATGGGCCTGCGCATGCGCTGGGACCAGATGGGTTGGGGTGACAAGCCGATCTGGTGCATCGGCGGTGACGGAGCCATGTTCGACATCGGTTTCCAGTCGCTGTCGCGCATGCTCGCTTCCGGACTGAACATCAAAGTGTTCGTGCTCGATACGCAGGTCTACTCGAACACGGGTGGCCAGGCGTCGACCAGCACCTACATGGGCCAGAATACGAAGATGAGCCAGCACGGGAAGAAATTCGGCGGCAAGCAGGAACGGCGCAAAGAAATAGCTCAAATTGCCATGATGCATCCACGCACGTACGTGGCGCAAACGACCTGCGCTCACGTTAACCATTTCTATCGCAGCGTGCTGGATGCGCTGGAATTCGATGGTCCGGCGGTTATCTGCTGCTATACGACATGTCAGCCGGAACACGGAGTCGCCGACAATATGGCCACGGACCAGGCACGGCTGGCCGTGGACACGCGGGCTTTCCCCCTGCTGGCGTACGATCCGCGCAAGGGTTCGACCCTGCGCGAGCGGCTATCGCTACAGGGCAACCCGGCCGTCAACGACGACTGGTGGACCAACCCAAAGACGGGGCAATCGGTCGACTTCATCGACTTCTGCCGGAGCGAAGGCCGGTTCGTGAAGCACTTCGACAAGGACGGCAACCCCAGCGAAACGCTCCTGCGGGCGAAGCAGGATCGGCTCGAGAACTGGAAGCTGTTGCAGGAGTTGGCGGGTTTGCTCGACAAGAAACCTGCCGGGGAATCGACCAAGGCCACTCCGGCCAAGGCAGCTCCCGCAGCGAAAGCCGCAGCGGCCAGCCAGGGCACGATGCCGCTACTGCCGGTTGGAGCGCGCATCAAGTACCACGACGGTGCGACCTGGGTGAACGGAGTGGTGCGTTCGCTGCAACCCGTCGTACTGGACCTCGAGGATCAGACGGAGATCGAGATCTCGCAGGATGTGCTGCGCGAAGCGCTGGCGCTAGGTATCGTCTCCACCCAAACCTCCTGAGGAGGGACGCGATGGCTCATAGCGTGTGTGAGTGGTGCCGGAAACGCAACGTGTCGTTGCTTGAGCTGGCGGACCGAAGCGGACTGGATTTGCCCAGGGCTCGGGCCATTTTCCTGGGACGTTGGACGCCGAGCCCGGACGAGCGCCGGCAGGTCGCGGAGGTGCTGGAAGTCGCCCTCGACGAGGTGGCTTGGGGGCACGAGACGCCCATCCAGCACATCTATGGCCACGGCCCGTCTTAGGACCACCAACGAACTTCACGCGGAGCGGTAAAACTCCACCGACTGCCGCAGCCCTTCGTCAAACGACACGAGGGGCCGGTAGCCCAGCACCGCTGTCGCCAGGGAGATATCCGCGAGACTGTCCTGCACGTCACCGGCGCGGGCCGGTTGAAAGTCAGGCTCAAGGCGGGTTCCCAGCCGTTGATTCAAGCGTCCGATCAGATCCAGCAGGCTGACTGACTGCCCGCAGCCCACATTGAACACCTGGCCCGCGGCGGCCGGCGTCGCGGCGGCGAGCAGGTTGGCATGCACCACGTTATGCACGAACACAAAGTCTCGAGACTGATGGCCATCGCCAAACACGGTAGGCCGCTGACCGGCCAACATCGCCGTAATAAAGATCGGGATGACCGCCGAGTAAGGGCTCTTGGGATCTTGCCGTGGCCCGAACACATTGAAGTAGCGCAAGCAAACCGTCTCGAAACCGTAGGTGTGATAATAGGCCTGGCAAAACAGTTCCCCGCTGAGCTTCGCCGCGGCATAAGGCGACAGGGGCATGAGCGGATCGGCTTCCTGCTTGGCCGGTTTGAGCGAATTGCCGTAGGCGCTGCTAGAGGCCGCGTAGACGAAGCGCCGCACTCCGGCCCGTCGGGCCTGGTCCAACACCGTCAGGGTCGACGTCGTACAGTGTGCGTGGGAAGCCAGCGGAGACTCGACACTGAGCTGCACTGACGCGAGGGCGGCTTCATGGAATACCAGTTCCGCCCCGCGCACCGCCGAGGCCACCGCATTTGCGTCACACGCATCCCCCTCGACCACCTCGATGTCGGACAGCCAGGGGGCGAGGTTCCGCCGGTGGCTTGTGGAGAAATTGTCCAGGACGCACACACGGTCCCCCCGTTCGACCAGCGCCTGGACGAGATGGGACCCAATGAAGCCTGCGCCTCCGGTTACGACAACTTTGGCCATCACTCCCCCAGCACTCAGTCGGATGCCCGTCGCAGCTGAGCGAACAGCTCGCGGTATTCGAGGCGTCGCGGCCGATCGCTTCCCTCGTCGCCCGCATACACGTTTACCTCGGGCACATCCTCTTCGACGATGATGACGTCTCGGTCATCCCCTGGCGCGGGCCGCGTCCAGGGGAGCGGTACGCTTTCGATTTCCTCATCCAGATCATGCTCGATCTGCTGAAGCACACCTTCAATCGATTGCTCGGTGCTGGGCAGGGACATCTCCACATCGAGGATGTCGTCCACCAGCCGTGTAGCGGTCACCTCCGCCGGTATCGGTTCGCTCAGATCAACCGAGTACTCCGAGCTGGCCACGGCGATCGACTCGAATGTCGATTCCGTCAGTGTCGGGACAGGTCGATGTTCAGGTCCTGCCGGGCCCGTCACCTGGTTTGAGTCACGAAGAGAATCCATCAGGCCAGCCAGCATCTTACGTCCTTCCAGACAGGACACGCGCCGCCGTCCCCGGAAGGCCTCCATTTCGTTGGCCTTCGTCTGGTCGATGACGACCACTTCCTCTTCAAATGGATCCGCAAAGGGATTGTGGGCCAGTTCGGGTTCTTCAACGGCGGGTTCTTCAACGTCTGGTTCTTCAACGGCGGGTTCTTCCACCACCCCGTCGAACCACTGTACCTCATTGTCGCCTTCGGCATACGCCACCACGACGGTCGTGTCGACGTCCGCAGCCGAATTGGGTAACTCAGCGAGCCACGGGAGCGGATCCAGTTCTCCCCAATGCTCCCCTGGCTGTTCGTCACGGGCTGTTGTCGGCGGGACATCGGACAGCTCACCAAACTCCACCACGGTGTGCGAACTCTCGGCGGACTCCGCTCGGGTGTTCTGCCACGGCGGCGGCAGCTGCTGCAGGTCGGCCCACGCCTCCTGAATCATAGCCCCGGTCAGATGGGGAAGTTCGCGGGCTTCCGCGAGCAGGAACGCATGATCGCAGATCTGATTGATCAACCGCGGAATCCCGTCGCTAGCCTGGTAGATCGCGCGCGGCGCGTCCTCAGCCAACAACACGTCCGGATCGCCACCCACCCACGACAGCTGCGCTCGGACGTACTCAATCGTTTCGTCCCGCGTCAGCGAATGCAGGTAGCAGCGAGCCGCAATGCGCTGACTGAGCGATTCCACTTTCGGATTCGCAAACCGCTCCTCGAGCGACGGACCACCCGCCAGAATCAGGCGCGCTCGCGGCTGTCCATCGCGAACGACATTCGTCATCATGCGGATCTCGTCCAACAACCGTAGCGGCAACGTGTGGGCTTCGTCGACCAGCAGCAAAATTCCGTTGGGACATTTGTCGCTGGGACGCAGAGCATCAATCAAGGCCAGCCGCAGTTCCCCTTCGTCCATCCCGCGGTAGGGCAGACCGAGCTCAAATAGTATGGATTGCAGCAGCGACTTGCGAGTCGACACGCGGGTGCCGGAGAGCAGCACGACGCGGAATGCTTCTGCAAAGTGTTCCGCGAGGGCACGTAGCAGGAGCGACTTGCCGACCCCCGTCGGGCCTACGACAAAGCCCGGGCCCTCGGCTCGCTCCACCACCCGCATCAGGGCCTGCCGCGCGGATTCGATGGACTGAGCGGGAAAATAGTTAGCGACAATGGGCGTGGCGGGAAAAGGGCAACCTTGGAACTGGAAATACGCTTCGTACATGGCTGTCCTTCCTGGACGGTATGAAGTCACGGCACAGTGGGTTCGAGGCGCCAGACAGTTCTCCCGGACCGGCAGGGACGAAAGCGCCCGTTTCACCCATAGATCCTCGTTAAAATCGGCAAAGTAACGGGACCAACTGCAGCCTCGATTCGATTTACACGCCGCCGGCACCGCTGGGGACGTCACCGGCAAGGCCCGCCTGCCGCGCGGGCTACGGGGGTTCCTTCGCCGATCGTCCCGCGAGACCGGTGATGACACGGCAGAATCGCTACATATAATACGGTCGACCCCGATCGGGCGGTCCGTGGTCATCCAACGTCCGGTATTCCCGGTAAACCGTTTGGATGGTGTCGCGTCCGGGTGTAATCTCCGAGATAGGCGCGCCTGACTGTCCCAGGCGCTGTCCCGCGGGGCGGGATTATTGCAAATTCGAGCGTAGGCACCAATCCTTGTTTCACATCAAGATCTGTGGCGTCACCACGCCCAAAGACGCACAGTTCGTCGCCTTGGCCGGAGCGGATGCCGTGGGCTTGAACTTCTACGCGAAGAGCCCGCGATTCATCGATTTACCCACCGCCGAAGCCATCGTGAAGTCGATGCCGGCACGGTTGGCTCGTGTCGGTGTTTTCGTAAACAGCCCGGCAGAACTGGTGACGGAATATGCAGACCGACTGAATCTCCAATGGCTCCAGCTACACGGGGACGAGCCACCTGAGTTCCTGGCGGCGCTGTCCGGCCGAGACGTGTTGCGCTCTTTCCCCTTCACCGGTTCGGTGCAACCGATCATCGACTACCTGAACACCTGTCGACACCTGAATGCGTTGCCTCGCGCCATCCTGATCGACGCCTCGCATTCTGGCGAATACGGCGGAACGGGCACGGAAGTCGACTGGCAGCAGTTATCCGAGGTGCGCTCTGACCTGGGGGATCTGCCGCTCGTCCTCGCCGGCGGACTGACACCCTTCAACGTCGCTGAAGCGATCAGCGCCGTGCGCCCGGACGCTGTCGACGCTGCCAGCAGCGTCGAATCCAGGCCTGGCAGCAAGGACCTATTGCTCGTCCGGGCGTTTGTGACCGCGGCGAAGCGGGCGTTTGCCGAGCTGGGTCGCTGACAGTCTGTCGCGGAAACTCGTTTGACCCGCAGCCGCAGCGGCTACGGGTTAAACAACGTGTTTCAACGCGGTAGGGACATGGAGGCGGCCCTAGATGCTGGCAAGCCACCGGGGATCATGAATTCGCCCCTGGGTTGTCGCAGCGTCCTACCCTGAATTATCATGGCAAGGTCGACTCGCGGGGCGATCCGCTTCTGGTCAGCGAGCAGCGATCGCAGACTGCGCGACGAGGCCCCGAGAACGAATGCCGGCGGCGTTCCGTATTACCTGCGGTCGCTCGTTCGGATTCGACTCCCTGGCAGGTACCGGCCTCGGGCCGCCTTTGCCGTTCGCATTTGTCGCTTTGATCCCATTGGCCCAGGAGCCCACCCGTGGCAACCGTCGAAACGCAGAAGCTACCGTACAAAGTGAAGGACATCTCGCTGGCTGAGTTTGGCCGCAAAGACATCATGCTGGCCGAAAACGAAATGCCCGGACTGATGTCCTTGCGTCAGAAATATGGCGCCTCCAAACCGCTGAAGGGGGCCCGCATCGCCGGTTGCCTGCACATGACCGTCCAGACGGCCGTGCTGATCGAGACCCTGATGGACTTAGGGGCGCAGGTCACCTGGAGCAGCTGCTTCATCTTCTCGTCGCAAGACCAGGCGGCCGCTGC
>JBFWYF010000107.1:0-12384 GCA_050186685.1 Pirellulaceae bacterium | reverse complement strand
GCCGCGTGAAGGTCTTGAAGTGTCTGAATTCGATCAAGCTCCTGTTGCGCCAAGGGTCTCTCACCTGGTTCGTACTTCCGGTTCGCATCACATTGACCGATGACGCTCTGGGAGAGTGGAATTAATCCTACGAGCACCGCTGCGACAACGGAGTAAACGGCGACAATCAATGTCAAGTGCTCCCCATCCGGCGGGCTGAGCTTCGCGGCGAGCAGTCCACCCAGCACGAACGGAGCTACACCCAAGAGGCACAAGCGCCACCAACGCCATTCGCGGCGACCGTCCACGAGCAGCACGGAGAAATGACACCACGCGATGCCGCGCAACCCGGTTGGCCTCTTCATGTTGGGTGCCTCCTCATTGGATGATTGCGCTGACGCTGTCCCAGACTCCATTCGCCGCTTGGTGGACTGAATCCCACGTTGGAAAGCCATTTCCGCCCCAAGTTACGGAACGGGTGATGTCATAACGAATTGGGCTGTCGTCCGGATTCAGCAAACTGAACGTTTGCTTACGTCCACCCTGCTCTATTTCGACGAGTAGTTCGTCAATCTGATCGAGTCCGGGCGCGTGAACAATGGTTCGGGGATCCTCGCCTCGTTGAATGACCTGCATGATCCTTCGTAGGACTTCTTGCCTCCACCCGCCCTTGCGGTGTAAACGAAGCGCGAGCTTGTCGCCTGACTCGCCCAGCGCGTCGCCGCCGACTGTCGTTTCTTCCATGCGGGCGCGACTTTCCGCCGTCTTGCCGCTGTTGATGAGAATCACATCCTGAAGCTTGCCTTGTTGGGCAAATGCCTCCAGGACTTGGGCATCCATGAGTTGGGTTAATTTGACGCTTAGTTCCGGTTCAGCGTTGCCAAAGAATCGCCGGAGGTCGTCCTCAAGGTATCCCTTTAACCCCTCGCGGCCGATGGTTTGCAGCAGCGCGATCCCGAACGGTCGGCCGTCCTGGAGGTGAAAACGAAAGTAGAGCGGTGCAAGCGCCCCTTCATTCCGCTGCGTCGTGTAGACTGGTTCCTCATCGGGTGCGTCGAAATTATGAATGTCCTGGATGCGTCCGGCTTCTCCCTTTTGATACAGACCCGCGAGCAGTCGGCGGTTTTGAGCCTTCTCGACGCGGATTAATTTCACGGCACGGTTATCGACATACTCACCGGTGTCCGGGTTCGGGTCGCCCAAGCGAACGAGGTGATTGAGGCGCGAATCAAGGTAGCACTCAATCTCCGCGTAACCGTCCTCCTGCGTACCGCGTTGCAGGCGCCACGTTTCGCGAGCATGTTTGTTCTTGATCTCGACGCGATACGCGCTAAGGCCGACTCGCAGTGCCATCTGTGGCCTCCTGAACCTGGTGTGCGAGATCGACCAAGAACACATGCACGATGATCTCTCGCCCGTCATCGCTGCTGGCGCCAAAGACGCCGCGCCATTCACCGGTATGCCCGGCGTCCAGCATTTTCACGAACCGGCCATGTTCCCGAAGCAACTGCGGAACGGAATCCTGGAGCTTCGCGAAGTCTTTGACGGTCTTGTTCCAGACCAGCAATGCGGTCTTCGTGTCGCGCCACGTCAAGTAACCAAGCAACTGGCCTATCGCCTCGCTGAACGCCTTGGGTCCCTTCCAAAGCTTGCACTCTGCGACGAATGCTGCGCGGTTCTCATGCTCGATGCAGATGTCGGTCTTACCATTCCGGCGAAAACGCTCTCCGGCGGCGTCACCCTCAAAGTGGCCGTTGAGGTGGGCCAACACAATGTCTCGCAATTCCTCCTCGTCGAGCTTCACGAAAGCGTCGGGGGTCGCCTCAAAAGACCGCGATTCGTGGCGAAGGATCTTGAGGATGTACTCGTAATCCGCCGCCGTGAGGCCATATTCCTGTTCCACCATGCGAGGGGCCGGCAGCGGCTTGACAACTCGCTTCGGCATCGGAACCGGTGCGGGGTTGGGGGCATCGTCGCGCCTGCGAAGCGGAACGGACAGTTTCTTCAAGAGCGATCCCTGCTTCTCAAGCTGTGCTCGCCGTGCGACCACGACGGCGCGCGCTTGCGGCTCAAGCTTCTCATTGAACGCTTCAACGTCGCGTCGGGACCATTCCGAGTGCTGTCTTAGCCCATTGAGCTGTTCGGCAATCCACCGGTTAAACTGAGTTTCGTCCACGTCCGCCGGAAGCGCCAATGACATGACGATTGCGCCGCCCTGATCGCCGCGCTTGCGAATACTCCCGCGCGGGGGATTCATGTTGAATGTGCTCGGCGCGAGCAGCGGTAGCTGAGGGTCACCGGTAAACGGCACGTGAACGGTTATCTCGTTTCCCTTGATCAAGCACGGGCGTGACCTATCGAAGACCGCTCGATTGAAATGATGCCGCACGTCAACCTGAGTTTCGGCATGCTCGGCCTCCGCGCGATCGGTATGCAAGTTTAGCGGCTCGATTCGGTACTCTGCGACAATGTGCGCGACGAGTTCATCATCTGTGGCCGCGTTTACGCGCTCGGGCGCGAGGTCGCCAACATAGGATTTCATTTTCTGCAAGTGTGCATCAAGCACGGCGTGCAGCGGTGCCTTGTGGAACAGCAGATCATCCATGAGCCGCCTCCTTCACACGTATCTGGCCGGTCAGCAGCTTCTGCATCAGGCCGCGTTTCTGTTGCTGGATCTGGTCGCGCAGTTCTTTGAGCAGGTCGATTTCGCACTGGGTGGTGTCGAGCGCCTCGGCAATCGCCCGTTGTTCATCCAGCGAGGTCGGAATGCGCACTGGGATCTTTGAAAAGTCCTTGAAGTACAGGCGGAGCCTGTCACCTGTGAGCCCGTAGGAAAAGGCCCAAAAGCGGTGAACCATGTGCGCTGATTTGAACCAATGGGCTGCAAAGTGCGAATCCATCTGTGGCCTTGGAGCCAGTACAATGTACGCGGGACTCACAATGCCAACAGAGTTTGCGCGTCCAGACGCTCCCTGCCACATGCGCATCATGTTGTAGACAATGTCGCCGGGTCTAACGAGTAAATGCCGCTCCGATGGAAGAGTGTCCTTCATTCTCCGATCGAGCGAACTGCGCGACACCAGTCCGCGGTGCATCGTGACCGAAAACGTGGGGAGGCCGGATTGTCCATTTTCTCTCCGATTGCTGAATAGCGCCCCTAACTTCGTTGAGATCCACGGTATCTCTGAGAAACTTGGGAATCGCGTTTCTCCAGTCAGCCACGCATGGCTAAGACGCTGTTGGCGGCGCTGCCCGGCCGTGATTCGCTGGTTGAGCACGGTGATTGAGGCGTCGTAACGCCGTAATACAGAGACGACGGCGGATTGCTCGATTCTTGTGGGTTTCCAAACTGGCAGGGCCTTGATGAAGTCACTTTCCAAGCGCGCCGTACCATGACCGGAGTAAGTCACAAATCTGTGAAGAGTGGCAACCCTCGCCTGGATCGCGTAGGCGAGATACTCAGGTAAGATCCCATCACGCGGTACGATGGCGCGCACATCCTGATTGAACGCTACGGTGCGTTCGGTGAACATCACCGGGATTGTGTTTGCCAGCATCATGCCACGGACTAAGACCAACGTTGATCCAGCGGGAACAAGCGTCGCTCGCTCGGCTCCTTCTTCAGTCAGACGTTCCTGCGAGTCGCGCACGCGAAACTGCTTGAAGTCCTTTCCGGATATCCATGGTACGTCTCCACCCCAGAACGAGGATTCGGTGCGTGGCGGAGTCCCGCCTGCCCTGAAATCAGCAAGCCTATCCAGCTCTACGAGCTGCCGATTAGCCAACACCGAGCTCCTTCAGGGTCTTATCCATCTTCGCCCGCACTTGGGTGAGTTCGCCTTCCAGCCGCGCAATTTCACGCTGTGTCGCAACGATGTCGATTTCCTCTTCTTCCTCAAACGTGTCCACGTAACGGGGAATGTTCAGGTTGAAGTCGTGCTCAGCCAGCTCCTCATATGTCGCCGCGTGGGCGTATTTCTCAACGTCCTTGTACGCGTCGTAGGTGGCGCAGATCATCGCGATGTTGTCCGGCGTGAGGCGATTCTGGTTCGTGCCCTGGTCGAACTCGCGGCTCGCGTCGATAAACAACACGCTGCGGCGCTTCTTGCTGCGCTTTCGGGTCTTGTCGAAGATCAGGATCGCGGCCGGGATGCCCGTGCCGTAGAACAGGTTCGGTGGCAGGCCCACAACCAGATCTAACAGGTTGTCTTCGATGAGCTGGCGGCGGATGCGGCCCTCGGCCCCGCCGCGGAATAGCACGCCGTGCGGCACAATCACTCCGACCCTGCCGGCGGCTTCATGGGCCGTCTCGATCATGTGGCTGATGAAGGCGTAATCCGCCCGGCCCTTGGGCGGGATGCCGCGAAAGAAGCGATTGAAGCGGTCGGACTTCGCTTCGTTCTGGCCCCACTTGTCCAGGCTGAACGGTGGATTAGCGACGACGATGTCGAACCGCATCAACTCGTCGTTTTCGACGAGCTTCGGCGAGCGAAGCGTGTCGCAGCGTTCAATCCGGGCCTGGTCCATCCGGTGCAGGAACATATTCATCTTGCATAGCGCCCAAGTGGAGCCGTTGGACTCCTGGCCGTACAGGGCGAAGTCGTCGGAGCCGACCTTGCTCCCGACCTTGATCAGCAGCGAGCCGGAGCCGCACGACGGATCAGCAATCCGGGCGCCCTTCTTGGGCTTGACGAGTCGGGCAAGCAGCTCGGACACCTCGGGCGGCGTGTAGAACTCGCCGGCCTTCTTGCCAGCCCCGGCGGCGAACCGCCCGATGAGATACTCATAGGCGTCGCCGATCGTATCGCGGCCCGCAAGATGCGACGGGCGCAGGTCGATGCGGTTGAAGTCTTCGAGCAGGTGCTTGAGCCGGCCGTTACGGTCGCGGGTGTCGCCAAGTTCCGCCTCGCTGTTGAAGTCCACATTGCCGAAGACGTTTTCCAGCTTGGCCTTGTTCTCATCTTCGAGGTTCGCCAGCGCGATGTTGATCAATTCGCCGACGTTGTCCGCGTCCCGGTTGTCGTACAGGTAACGGAAGTCCGATTCGGGCGGCAGAATGAAGCGTTCGTTGCGAAGCGCCCGGGTCACGCGGCTCTTATCGCCCTTGTACTTTCGCGACAGCTCGTCCCGTCGCTCGTGCGACATATCGGATAGGTACTTCAAGAACAGCATCGTCAGGACGTAGTTCTTGTAGTTCGCCGGATCGACGGCGCCCCGAAACGTGTCGCAGGCCGCCCACACGGCGGAAAAGACCTCCTGGGTGGTGTGTTTGCGCGTCATCTCTGAAGTGCTCCGATGATAGTGACGATCGAACCTACGACCCCGATGATCGCGAGCAGAGTGATCGCAAGCGGGTGCTCTTGGAGAAACGCTGCGATTACGGCGACCGGCGACCCGTACTGCTCCATAAGCGGCGCGGCGGTCTTCAGACGACCGTCCTCAACTCTCTCAAGGATGTTTGCCACGATGTCCACCTTCCGAAGAGTCGAGAGATGGAGCTTGACGTATTCACCGCGTTCGAACGCCTCGGCTTCCTGTTTCCCATCCAGCATGTCGAGATCGGTGATGTGATTCATGCCGACCACGTTCTTCAAGCGGGGGTGCGGGGCATATCGAGGTCCGAAGAGACGGTAAAGAGTTCGTGCAAGGTCGAATAGCTTGTCCTCCGGGGGCATGGATGGCGTACACCCCAACACGCGAGATCGGTGTGCGATTGCTGGGAATCCGTAGTTCACATCCCGCATATTCCAATGCACCCACGACTTGTCCTGGTGCTGCTTCGCGTATGCCGAAAACTCCTTGAGCATTTGCTTTTCCAATTCGTCATAGCGCTGTGCAATCTGGTCTGGTGCGATGCCTTCGCGCTCGGCCATTTGATGAATAGAAAAGGAAGTCGTTTGGCCCGTCGCAAAAGCCCGGACGGCGATAGACGTTATCCGCGCAGAGCTTCCGTTCGGCCGGTCGTAAAAGCTCTCGCAGGAGTAATGCACGAGCATGATCGACCGCCGCTCCTTCAT
The DNA here is from genome assembly GCA_050186685.1 of Pirellulaceae bacterium. Taxonomy (GTDB): domain Bacteria; phylum Planctomycetota; class Planctomycetia; order Pirellulales; family Pirellulaceae; genus CAZFLF01. Next base: position 6,388 of record JBFWYF010000107.1, on the reverse strand, counting down.
CAGCCGTCCCAGATCCTCCAGCGCCTCCCGCCGCTTCCGACGCCGTTCATGTGCCTGCCCAAGTGAGATCATGCGGTGTCCCCATTCGCAATCCTAAGGGCTAGCCCATTGGTCAATCGCGAGCGCAAGTCGAGAAGCTCGATCGAAATATCCGATGCCCGGACCATGAGCCGATGCAAGTCTGCGATGCGCCGTTGAACGTCGAGCGGAGGCAGCGTCACTCGAATTGTCCGCGTCTCCTAGAGCGGCAGGAAAGGCATTTTCGTTCCGCGCACTCGGCCGGTAACACGGGCGCGAACGGTCGGTTGATTCAGCCACCAAGCAAGATAGCCGGGGTCCGCCGCCTCGATGTTCGGTCGAACCACGTGCAGGAACGACGCAGCAACAAGGGGGTGGTTATCCGGATTCCGATCGATGATTGCCACATCCTGTCGTTCGCCTCGCGCGGGCATCACCAAGTCGCCCTGCCGCAGCAGCGAATCTCCAGGATCGATCTTCGGCGAGAATCGAGGGCATTTTTCGGGCAGCAGCCGATGGGAAGGTCCCGGGTCAATGGAGCCAATGAACACCAAGCGATGCGTTCCGGCCGGATTATCGACGCCGGCCCCTTGCTCGTAGTGGCCGGTGAACACGTCGGCAATCTGATCAAGTTGAACAGTGGAATTCGGCATGGCTCTGCTTACCGCTGGATAACCGCTCAAGAAACAAAAACAGGCTGCGGCCGGATCCCGTGCTCGACGCGCGCCTCCGCCAGCTTCACAAACGACCTCGCGTTCTCCGTCAGAATGTCGTGCCGCAACTGACTGAGTTCGGCGATCAACTCATCCAACTGCTTCTCGGTCGCGCCGTCGCGTCCGCCGAATACAGGTCGGGTGCCATTGGGCACGTGGATCTTGCTTCGCAGAGCGGCGTCGCGGCTGAGCTGCACGCAGTAATCGTGGCACGAATCGACGATGCTGAGTTCGAACGGCGGCGCGATTGCAAGCTGGTTTTCCGGGATGTTGTACGCAATGCTCACGATGTCGTAGCTGGAAAGGGTCACAGACTCGGAGTCGTATTTCAGCGACTTCATCAGCCGGGCCGCCTTGCGGAGGCCTCCGCCGGTTCGCGTATCCTTGAAATCGATGCAGGCGTTGTGCAGAAACGGGTAGTTGGTGATGAATGTGCTGTTTTCAAGATCGAAAACGCGAACACCCCGGACAACCTCGTCGCCCGTTTCGGCAAAGCGATTTGAGTTGTACCAGGTAGCCGGAACGACATCGATTCGCCGGGTGAGGCTGCCGCCATCGATGCAGATCGCCTTACCCCCGTCGCCATCTACCTCCGCCGCCGGGAACGCATTGTGAAGCGAACCCTCGCTCTCCGAACGCAAATCCCGCATGTCCTGCTTCTCGTCACCCCGGTACGGGTACGTTGCGACCTGCGGAGGCTGCAGCCAGTACCACGCGGTCAGGATTACCAGCAGGTCAACGTCGCTCCGTGCGCGGATATGCGTATCGTTCGTGGTGGAACCTTGGTAGCGATAGTCGCACGATTGCGTGAGGCGACGCGCGAGTTGATCGCGCACACGGTCACCCTGGGCGAATGTGTTCCGCGTGTACTCCGGATCGATCGGCTGCATCGCCCCGATCGCGTAACGAACGGACTCGCTCTGCTGGATGCCGCGGTACACTTCGTTCAGGAGCTTCGCCTCCTTCAGCATCGGGTCGATTCGTCGGGCTTCCAATCGTGCAAGTCGATTGCTCATGCGTTTGATCCTTTCAAGAGCCGCATCGTGCCGCTCGTCAGCCGGTCTCCGTCGTTGAAGTACCGGCCTTCAGCCGACTGAAGATCTTCCGCGAAGATGAGGTCGCATTGACCGCTGTGGCGCGCCAAGCGGACTTGGTCGGCTTTCGGAGTGTTGTCGTACACGTAAATGAGTCGGAACCCCTCTCCGGGGTGGTGGTATACGGATGCCGAAATGCTGCGAGAGGATGACGATGCGGCTTTGAGAACGACGCCGATTCGTGACCACGACTGGCAGATTCGGATTTCGGCGGACCAGTCGTGCGCCACGTCCCCGGATGTCGGATCGACTGCTTTCCCTTCGCACCGCCACGTGCCGTTCAAATCGGGAATGAGCAACCACGCGCGGAGCGGCTTCAGCTTCCAGAGCCAGCGGTCGAATATAAAATACAGAAGCGCAAAAGCCGTCATGGCGGAGATGCCGCCGACGTTGAATCCCCATGACGACTTGGCCCACGACGTAACCCAACCGACCCCAATCGAAATCCCAGCCGCCAAGCCGGCGAGCCAGACAATCAAGCGGAGTTGAAGCGGGCTGTTGGTCGCGTAGGAGTGCATGATTCGATACCGATTTCTCGATGGGCCAATGCCACCGGGCCACGCACCCGGATCGCGGAAGTGTATCCGCCCGGATTGCGATGTCAATCAGAAAAAACCAAGTAGCGTTGCTACTCGATGATGAACGGTACGTCCCGGCCAATGCAGGACGACTGCACTATTTGCATAACATGCTTCTGCATAACAGGTTACGGGCTTTCTTGCGGTCTGCGGCGTGATTGGCCCTTGTCGTGGCGACCTTTGCTAACCCGCGACTGAAGCCTGTCAAAAGAGCGCGTCGAGGGCGGCTTCCTTCTCGGCGCGTGACGGCTGCACGTATCGCCAAATGTATCGCTCAGAGCTTTGGCCGGAGAGTTCCATGGCGTATTGAACGCCGTGCTTTTCCGCAGCGCGTCGAAGGCAGGTGTGACGCAGCACGTGGGCATGAAGATGGATGTGCTGATCCTCGGGCAAACGCGAATTTGCTTGGCTCGCGATCATCTTGAGCGCGGCATCGACGTGCTGCCGTGCCAAGCGAGCGCCAGACCTGGAGCGTATCAGCGGCCCCGCTCCGTAGCCACGATCGTTGGCGATAAAGGCGTCCAATGCCTCTCGCGCCTCGCGTGCTAAGAAAACGGAGCGGGTGACTTTCCGGCCCTTGCGCCGGACGTTGACCAAGTGCTTGCCCTGATACTGGTCAAGGTCGAGCCGCAGGAGTTCCGACACTCGCAGTCCTGTGCGGAGCAGGATCTGGAAGATCGCCAGGTCCCGAAGCGGCAGCTGATTCCGTCGCCGGCGAAGATGGACGAGTTGTTCGGCGGCGGCCTTCAGCCGAGTGATTTCGATTGGCGAGAGACCTTTCCACTCCGGGTCGTCCACCCTCACGTCACTAACGCGCGCCGTCGGCTCGCCAGCTAGGAATGGACGACGTGAGTGAATCCAGCGGCCGCAGTGACGTACCGTTGCGAGCACCCGGTTCACCGTCGTCGGGCTTCTTCTTTCGGCCTGCAGGTGCTTGGCAAAATCGCCCGTGATTGACCGGGTCCACAGGTCGGCGTCATCCGAGCCGGTTGCCGACGTGAAGAAATTCAGGAACGCCCGGAGGTCTCGCGCCTTCGCGGCGATCGTGTTTTCTGAGTTCGCCCCGGCTTCAAGCCGCATGTACAGGTTGAACCACGTGACGAGGCTGCCCCGGTCGTCTCGATCGTGGGCAACGGTCAAACCCGGTTCTGGAGCAATAAGAGCAATATCCGACATTCGGGGAGCGTACCACGTGCTCTTATGTCACGGAAAGCGCGCGGTTTTAGACCGGTGAAAACCGGTCCAGAACGCCCTGATCGGTACGGTTGGCGTGTCATAAGGTGCGTTATGACACGCAATCAGAACGACCGCTGAATCAGCACGGCGTTCTATTCCTGGAGCATTTCGAGTTCGACCAGGGTGGGGCCAAGCTCGATCAGGAGCTTCTGCGCGTTCACGAGTTTCTCGCGCAGCGCTGGCGTCGTCCGCCACTGCTGGCTCCGTCGCCACCGAGTGCGCATCGTGTCCTGAGGATCGATGGTCGCCCAGTAGAGCTTGTCGAGTCCCTCCGGTGTCTGGTCGAGCGCACCGCAGGCGTACAGATCCTTCAGAGAAACCGGCACAGGTTCAATCGTGTCGTAGAAACGGGTGCCGCGATTCCCGGATGGACGGACCATCCCCTTGTCCAAGAACGGCGCCAGAATCGTTCGCGTCTCCGGGTCTTGGCATCGCTTGACGAGGAGCGGCTTCTCGGCGTCTTCGACCTTCTGATCGCGGGCGAGCTTCGATTCGAGGTCCTTGGCTTTTCGTTCCGCCTCCGCCTCCTTCTTCAAGCGATCCAATTCCGCCAAACGATTCTGAAGTTCGATTTCTGCTTCAGCCACACGTTCCTTCTCTACGGCGAGTTCCTGCTTTAGTCGAACCTCAAAGTCGATTCGCAGTTGCTCGATCTTCCGACGTTCCTCCCGCAGTAATCGCTCGGCCTCTGCCCGGGCACGTTCGAGTTCTGCAATCCGAGCAGCGTCGTACACGATTTTCCCAGCATCGCCCTTTGCGGCTTCGACCCCAGCCAGGCGGCTTTCGGACCAGAGGTCAATCCGCTTGAGCATGAACTGGTCGATGGCCTGCTTCATCGTCGGCACGTCTTTGAGATCCGTGTCGCTAGGCAGTCTCTTGATGCTCGCCTCCAGCCAGCTACGCTCTTCCTTAATTCGCGCGAATCGCTCCTGTGCCCAGAAATAGTGCGCATCCACATCATGTTTCTGAGTTTCGGGTGGTGTGTATCCAACGCTGGGTTGGTCAAGAATGCGCTGCAGGCCGGTAAGTATCGTGTCCACTTCTCGCTTGCGCGAAAGCACATCAGAACTTGCCACGATCGGTCGCTCGAACACGCGCAGGAAACCCATTGAGGCGATGGGGTCGGTTGCAAGACGTTTGCCGTCATCGTTCGTTAGCAGCCCATCGACGAATTTCGAGAACTGGCTGGCTTCCGTTTCAAGCCGACCGAGCAGGCTGCTGGTTTCCTTCGCAAGATCCTGAAAGCGCAAGACGGCTGCGCGGGCGCGGCGATCCTCGGCTTCTTTATCAAGCCGATCGCGCGAATTGCGGCGAGCGTCGTCGACCACGTCATCCGGCGTTACCTGCCCTCTCGACGAGGCTGTGAACAGCAGCGCCAAGACAAGCGCACCCGCCAGCGAGTATGAGCTTCTGGTCATGGATTTGTCCTTTCAGTCTCATCGAGGCCTTTCTCAAAACTCGAGACGCGGAGCATTACGCGGATGTGCTCCAGCTTACTCTCTAGTATTGGGAGCGTCTCGGAAGTGTCTTCGCACCATCGAATCAGGCGTTCCAGCTCGTCATCATCTTCGTTGCGGTAAACCGTCCGAGCAATTCTACTGCGAATCTGCAACAGGGAGGACCTTGCGCTCGACAGCTCGTCTTCTTTCAACCGCAGGTTCTCTATCTCGGCGAGTGCCTGGGCTACGGAGCCTTCCTCAAGGATGAGCCGGTCTATTTCTGGGGAACGTGACGATTCGCCAAGCGAAGCCCCTGTTACTTCTCGGTAGTCCTTTGAAAAACGGTTCACGTCTGCGCCGACTTGGGACACCCCGCTTTCGGCGAGAGCAAGATGGTCCTCAAGGGACGAGCGCAGGCGTGATTCCTGCCACGATCCAAACCGTGTGGACACCCAATCGATGCCGGTCGCGATTCCGCCAATAAGAAGCACGTACATGATCACGAGGCCGATGGCCTCGTTCCTGTTAGCGCCGAAGAAGTGCTGAAACGTAAGGAATCGCCAAAGCTCCCGACCGTATTGCCGCCAGATCGACGGCCGGGGTGGTCCTGCCAAGACAAACGCGGGGGGCTCCTGATCGGGCCGGCGAAGGTGGTACAGGTCGAGCCGTTTCGGGTCTGGCCATGCCCGAAGTCCGGCGAACGCCCAGAAACCACGAAACTCGTCGAGCCGTTCTGCGGGCACCTGAATAGGGATCCGCTCGTCGCAATGTCTCAGAAACTCAACGTACGCCCGGCGTCCTGCTTCGTGGTGGAGCAGCCTGTAAGCATATGTGACGCCGTCACTTACCGGCTTTTCGGCCTGTTCGGCCTCGCGTTTCTTGCGCTCGTAGGCAATCTCTACGTCGGCGTCGGACGCGTCCGATGGTAAGCCAAGCTCCTCGAACAGTGAGACGTATCCCGCCATGTTTCGTTCCGCAACGAACCGAGTATTCGTGGCCCGAGCCTTGACAGGCTGGCCGGGTAACGGACAATTCTGCGGTGATTTTCAATAGTTTCAAGCCGTCCGCGGGGCTTTTCAAATATGCTGCGGACCGTCACCAGCTTCCGAGCTGCTGGCAAACATCCGGAGTGCTCGCTCGGATGTAAATCTGCGAGCGTGCTCTTTGACATCACGAATCGCGATGATGTGAATCCGACTGCGTTGACGGCTTGACCGTGAACGGAGGTGGATTGTCTCGGGCTACAAGCCTCCCGTGCTGGGTCCACCGGATCCGGGCGTAACTGCTCGAACACGGAGGGAGCCATGGGT
>JBFWYF010000106.1:0-12402 GCA_050186685.1 Pirellulaceae bacterium | reverse complement strand
CCGATACATTCAGGCTCGTCGCGTTACCGGTCAGCCCCACGAGTTCCGCACCGAGTCCGTCGTCGGCCGACGAACTGCATGAGATCGACCCGCCGGAAGTCGCGAAGTGATAACCGCGCGAAGCGCTGGCGTGTGTCTCGGCCCCCGAGACATTCACCGTGCTGGCGGCCGCGTAGAATCCGCTGCCGCCTGCGGCCTCGGACATGCAGTCCTGTACCGTCGCCGTCGTGGAGGCCGTGAAGGCGTAGGTATGGCTCGTCGCGTTGGTCGCTTCACATTGCACGACGCTCAGATTCTGAGCGCCGGTAGCGAAGATGGCATGCTCGCCGCCCGTGACCGAGAGAGACTTGAGTTCCACGTCGGGAGACTGGTCGGCATAGACCCCGGCGAGAGCCGTGCTCCAGCTCGGGCGGGAGCCAGCGGTCGCGACCGAAAACCCGTCCACGACGATGTAAGACGAATATCGGAGGTAGAAGGCACCGTCGACGATCACGTCGCCGGCGTCCCCGGTCTTGGCACCGGTGGTATCGGCAAGAAACTGGATTTTGTCCGTCACCGTACCGGCCTTGTTCGATAGCTCCACCACGCCGGTGAAGGTGCCCGCGCCCACGTATACGGTCTCGCCGGGGGTGACGACGGACGCGGCCTTGGTTAGTGTCCGGAAAGCGCTGGCCGGACTTCGGCCGCTCTTGGTATCGTCGCCAGTGGCCCGGACATAGTATTCCTTGCTGGTGACCACTCCGCCGCCGCTGCCGCTGCCTTCGTAGCAACCGATGTCGACGCGCCCTCCTGCGGGACGTTTGGTCCCCTCGAGGTCCTCGTTCACGAGCAGGTAGGTGCCCTGGTCCATGGCGGACGAACCGGATGATTGCAGGTGAAAGTCGCTGGCACTCAAAAACTTCGGATCATCGATTGATTCGTGCGATTGCTTGCTCGTGCCGCTGAAGTTCCCGCCCGTGTTGTTGTAAACGACGTTGTAGTCATGCGTCATCAAGCCGCTCGACTGCACCAGACCTCGCCCGGAACAGTTAGCCGAGATCGTGTCGTACAGAGCGAGCAGGCCGCCATCATGGAGGATACCGTCGGACGAGCTCCGGACGACGGTCACATGCGTGGCCACGGATAACAGCGACACGGATTTCGAGTGCAGGCCGATGCCCCCCGCGTCTTGGATCAGGCAGTTCACCAGAATGTAGCTGCTGCCATTGAATGAGATGCCTTTGCCTGTGGGGCCGGAGACCGCGGTCCGCTCGATAATGACTACCGAGTTCGTGACGTCGATCCCGATACCTGCCGTATTCTGGACCGTGCACTCCTGCACGACGACTCCCAGCCCGCTCGCAATGCGGATTCCGGTGGTGCCTCCGGAAATGGTCAGCTTCTCGAGCTGAATGAAGTTATCGGAAGACAGGTCCATGACGATGCCGGGCGCCGTGATCACGACTGTACCCGCGTCGCCCGTCTTCGTACCGTTGGTGTCGCCGATGAACCGGATCGACTGCAGCAGATTGCCGTCCCGGGGAAAGGTAATCGACTCCGAATAGGTACCAGCGCCAATGTAGACCCTGTCACCCGCGGACGCCTTGCTCACCGCTTTCTGGACAGTGCGGTAGGCCGCGTTCTTCGAGGTCCCCGAATTGCTGTCATTGCCGGTCGTCCGCACATAGTAGTTGGCGGCCGAGACCGGGGTGGATGCCGCGGCGACGAGAACGATCACGAGACAAAGCCAGCCAGCCGCGCGTGACGCGAAAGACATGAATGCACCCCTTGCCTTGATGGATGTCGATTTCAAACAGTTCGCAAGGCGCTGCGATAAGTTGGCCTGTGTGCGGGCCACAGCAGCTTGGGAGACCAGGCCGTTGCAAAGGGAGCTCGACGAGGAGAGGAAGCTCCTTACGTGAACCATAGGTTACGAATGGTCGCGCGGTGACCGTAGTGGTGAAAAAAATGTCCTCCGGCGAATGGCGATCCAGTGGCGATAGGCGGTCGGATGGAGGGGATTGGAAACGCAGATTACGCCGAGGGCCGCAGAGAAATGCCGCAGAGAAATGCCGCAGAGAAATGCCGCAGAGAAATGCCGCAGAGAAATACAGTGGAGAAAATGCGCGCGGGAATGAGTCCCACATCCTGCACACCGGCTGGTTAGCCGTCCGCGCAGGTGAGTCCCCTCTCCCGGTATTCCGGGAGAGGGCCATTTGTCGGACAGAGCCTAGCTCACACAGAACCGGCAGCAGTCGGCTACGACCGGCGCACCGACCGCCCACACTTCGTCGGGATCCGTGGCCGCGATCAGCGAATACAGCTCGGCCCGACGCCGGCGCCCCTCTTCCAGGCGTCGTTGCCTTTCAGAGGTAGTCCAGCTGGCTTGCGTATCTCGCACACGCTGGCGGATGTCGTTGCTTCGAGAGATCGATTGATTGGCGGCCATGGGGTTTCCTCCTGCACGAGGTTCTGTGTCGATTAGGCTCCGTGACATGCTTTACGCGGACCTAAGCATCCCGTGTGCCAAAACCTGCAAGCGAGTCCATTCCGTCTGAGTCCTATCATCATTGCCGCACTGAGGGATTTCCACTCGCACCAGGCTGGAAAACTCCTGTATCAGTTCGCTTCAGGGCGGCTCGAATGCGAACATTGGATCGCTACACCCCCGTACTTCAAACATAGTCCAAGAAAGTCCCAGAGTGGCCCCGCCCCGAGTAGTCCGCCGGGAAATGGCCGGTGTTTCCGACGTGGAGCTACGTCGCCCGGGCGGGAGGCCACTCTGGACGCTCACCAGCTACGAGTTCGCTTCCAGGCCGCGTGATGGCGAAACGCCTCGGCGGCCCGGACACCCGACTGAGCGCCGCGCATGCGATACTGACGTTCCATCAGCTCCTCCAGTGGCTGGAAGGCTGTGTCGACGGACCGTCTCAGTTGGCTGGCATGGCACCGGAGCATCCGGTGCTTCAGATTGACGAACTCCTCCACGTCGATGAAGAAATGAGGAGCGGGTCCCGCGAGATTGACGACGTCGAGCCACCACAGGGCAGGCTGGATAGGGAGTGGAGGTTCGAAGGGGCGGTGTCCTGGGGAGGCCGCGAACCAGGAGGCGGCTTCCGCCAAAACGCCTGCTGCCCGATGGTCTGGGTGATAATCCTCGACGGAGTGGGCCAGAATCAACGTGGGACGGAAAATGCGGTAAACGATCAGCAACGCCGCTCGGCCATCGGGACCGTCGTACAACTCGCCGTCGGGGAATCCACCCCAGTGGAGTTCCGCACCCAGCAGCTCGGCGGCGGCCGCCATCTCCTGCCGTCGGACCTCGCCGAGTTGCTCGATACGGGAGGCCGGCTGGCCCTTCTCTCCCTGACACAACACACAGATGCCGATGGCGGCACCATCGCGCCGGGCTCGGGCCAGCGTGCCCGCGCAGAGCAGCTCGGCGTCATCCGGATGAGCCACCACTGCCAGGACCCGTTCGCCGCTGAAATCCAGTCGCACGCTACCTCCCGCTCGTTACGCCGTCGGACCCGCGCTGTGGCTCAGCGCAGCTGGATGTCGGGCCGTTCGGCCACGTACGAAGCCACCGTCAGTTCCGCGTCCGGGTGCAGCCGCAACAGCGACGCGGGGCAGGCCGCCGTGATCGGTCCGTGCAGCAGCCGCCGGACGATTCCCCGCTGCCAAGGGCGATTGCAGTAGAACCGCAGCCGCTGGGCGGCGAGGATCTCGCGCATGCCCACGGTCACTGCCCGCGCCGGGATGACCCCGATATCGCCCCCTACGGTTACCGAATTAATGGTCCGCGTTTCACGAGCCAAAGTCAGCGTACGGGTGGGAAGGGCCCGGAACGTCTCGAGCGACATCGGGTCGGCCGGCGAATCAGGCATCGGTTCCGGGGGTTCGTTAAAGGCGATGTGGCCATTGATGCCGACACCCCCGTAGCAGCAATCGACGCCGCCGCGTTCCTCAATCCGCTGGAGAATCGCCTCGGGCTGCTCGGGATCGGGGAAAAGCCGGTTCTCGGGACGCGGCGCCAGGGCGGGCTCCACCAGATCATAGAACTTGCGATTCATGAACCCGCGAAAGCTGAGCGGGTGGTCTGGCGGAACCCACCGGTCCTGATCGGTCAGGTATTCGTCCATGTTGATGAGCAGCACGTCGCGGCAGTCGATGCGCTGGTCGTTGATCATGCGGGCGAGCACCGGAAACTGATCCACGGGGCCCACGGGCACGATCAACGTCGCACCGCGGCCGGCGTCCCGCGCCGCAAGTATCTCGTCGCGCATCGACGCTGCCATGGTCTGCGCGACGTCCGCCTGGTCGCCGACGACGCGCACGCGCACCGGCGTGTCCCGGCCCAATTCGTCGGGGCCAACCAGCAGGTAGGTTGGAGGCTGCCAGGGCATACGCTCGATCCGTTCCGAGCTCGGCGGGGTCCGCCGAGCGGCGACAGCTGTGTCGACGCCGCTTGTCAGGCCTCCATCGGACCTTCGACGCCGCCCGTCATTTCTTCTTCCGCGACATGGATCGCCTTGTAGCCACCCGTCGCCTTGAAGTAGAGAATCAGCATCAGGTACAGGGCAGCCATGATGGCCGGCACAATGGCGGTGACCTTGAGAGCCATTCGGCCGCCTTCCAACGTGGCCTGATCCACCGGGGCCTTATCCGTAGCGGCTGTCGCGGATGCATTGGACCACCAGGCGGCCAGCGCCTCATAGTTCTTGTCCGGCTTGCCGGACGACTGCAGGGATTCGCCGACTTTTCCGAGCTCCTTCCCGTTATCGGCCAGCACGCCCACTTTGGCCCCGTCCAATCCCTTGATGGGAGGCGCGAACAGGAAGCCCTTCGGTTCCGCCACCGAGTAGCGAGCATAGGTTTCCGGCGCCTGCTCTTCGAGCGTTTTCGAGGCGAAATAGTCCTGCTTGTAGCCGATCGCGGGGCCACCGAGCAAACCGGCGGATAACATGCCCACGCCGCCCATCAACCCGATCGCGACTGCGCCTCCCTTGGGGAACCGCTCGGAAGCGACCGCGAGCATGGTCGGCCAGAGAAATGTCTTACCGCAAGCGTACACCGTGGCGGCAAACGCACAGGTAATCACCGTCGAGGCGTTGCCGAGCAACGTCAGACCGGCCGCGCCGAGCAGCCCGCTCACGAACAACAGTCCGAGTGGCGAGATTTGATGGACAATCGGTCCGGCCACGAATCGCAAGGCAAACATGAGCATCGACGTATAGACGAACAGGATCAGCCCCTTTTGGGGGCTTTCCATGATCGAGCCCGTAATCTTGGCGATCCACGAGTCCGTTCCCAGTTCGACGTAGCCGACCAATGCGTGCAGAAGGAGCAATACAAAGAACAGCGGCGTGATGACCGATGAAATCATCTGGGCTGTCGTCACGCCGGCCGAGGCCGCTTCCGATTTCGGGAATCGTTGGCCCAGCAGCATGACGCCGTAGGCGATCACCGGGAGCAGGAACAGCGACATCTGGATTTTCCAGTCGACGGCCGGAGTCACGATGTTGCCCGTGTCGTCGGTCTTCGCAGCCATGAACGTGGAGGCCAGGCCGCCCAGCACGAGGCCCGCCGGCCATCCGGCATGGAGGATGTTGAGATAGTGCGTCTTGTTCTGCGGGAAGAGCGTGGCCGTCAGCGGATTGACGACGGCTTCGCAGACCCCATTCCCCAGGGCGAAGATGAACATGCCCCAGAAGAGGCAGCTGAAGGCTGCGTCTTTGCCGCCCGCGGCGAATGCCGCCGGCGCGGCCAGCGTGATGACAGCGGACAGAAAATGCAGCAGAAACGCGGCCGTCATCAGCTTGCCGTAACCCACCGCGTCGGCAAACAAGCTGGTGACGATGATCACGATGCCGAACCCGGTCAGGCCTCCCCCCGTGATCGTGCCCAGTTCGGTCATCGTGAAACCGAACTGTTCCGCCCATTGTCCGAGAATACCGCCGCGCACCGAGAACCCGACGCCCGCCGCCAGAATGGACATGAAACCTGCCCACAATAACCGGTCGGCGTTCGGCGCAATGCCTTCTTCTTTCATAAACGTCGCGTGTGATGGAAAAGCCAGGGGAGGAGCCGCCTTGAGCACAATTGGATACGGATGGTAAGTCGTGGCCCGGACGTTTGCAAGCGACTCGGTGCGCGTCGCCGTGCCTTAGGACGGGGTTGCATCCCATGCGTCCCGGAACATGCGCTCGCCCTGATCCGTGTAGGGATTCCGAAAGCTCTCCTGCCAGACCGCATAGGCCGCCGTAGCGCAATGTGCCCCGGCGGCCGCGGCATCGACCAGCTGCCGCGTGTTTCGGATCGCCGCGGCGATGACTTCGGACCGGTAGCCGTGGACGCGGAGGAGGCTGAGCGTATCGGCCAACAGTCCGCGCGCCTCGTCGCCATACGCCTCGCGCCAGCCCAGAAACGGACTGATATACGTTGCGCCGACGCGGGCGGCGTGCCAGGCCTGGGCTGCCGAGAAGATCAGCGTTGCGTTGACGCGCACCCCTTGGCGCACAAGTTCTCGCATCGCGCGAAATCCCTGTTCGCTCGCCCCGACCTTGATCACGAAGTTGGGCGAGAGCTCGCGGAGTTCGAGTCCCTCGCGGACGATGGTCTCCCAGTCCGTCCAATGGGGATTGACTTCGACGCTCACGGGTTTGTCCGTTCCCTGTACGAGGCTGGCGATCTCCCGAATTACCTGACGGAACGGCTTGCCCGAATCGCGGACGTGGCGGGGATTCGTAGTGATTCCATCGATGTCCCAAGCGGCGAGAGCCTGGGCAATTTCATCGGTCTTGGCGCTGTCTAGGAAGAGTCTCATGGGTTGACCCAGGGTTTAAAGACGGAAGGCATTGCGATCTCGCTCCAGCGACGGGCGACTTCCGCTACGGGTGACGATTTTAGCGGAGTGCCGTTCGGCGGCGAACCGGGCTGATCTATAATGCGGCCGCCTGGATTTCACCTCACCTGGAACGAATGAGCATGTCCATGTCGGTTGCGACGCCCGCCGCGCTTCAGTCTGTCATCCTCCTGCACCCTGACGACAACATTGCTATTGCGGCTCGCACCGTTCCGGCCGGAATGGCGATCGACGTCCGGGGGAGCACCCTGCGCGTGGCCGAGACGATTCGCCTGGGACACAAGGTTGCCGTTCAGTCTATTCCCCGGGGGCAGGCCATCCGCAAGTATGGCCAGATCATTGGCCAGGCCGCCTCTCCGATCGAACCCGGGCAGTGGGTCCACTGCCACAACGTGACGCTGGGCGAGTTCGAGCGCGACTACGCACCGGCGACGGCCGTGCCAGCCCCTCCGACGCCCATCACGGGACGGACTTTCCAGGGGTATCGGCGGGCATCCGGCCGGGCCGGCACCCGGAATTACGTGGCCGTCATTTCCACCGTGAACTGCTCGGCGTCGGTCAGCAAGTACATTGCCCGCCGCTTCGACGAGTCGATTCTGCGCGACTTTCCGAATGTCGACGGGGTCATCGGCATTACGCATCCCGGTGGCTGTGCCATGCAGTTCGGTGGAGTCGGGCATCAGATGCTGGCCCGTGTCCTGGGAGGCATCGCCCGCCATCCCAATGTCGGTGCTTATCTGCTGATCGGGCTGGGCTGCGAGACGGGCACTATGGGATACCTGCTCGAACAGCAGCAACTGGTGCAAATCGGCGGAGGTCGCGGGGATCGCCGGTCGCCGCCCGTGTTTTCCATGCAGGACCTCGGTGGAACACGCAAATCCGTCGAAGCCGGATTTCAAAAAGTGCTGGAACTGCTCCCCCTGGCCAACGACGTGAAACGCGAACCGATCCCGGCCAGCGAAATCGTGCTGGCCACCGAGTGCGGTGGTTCCGATGGCAACTCCGGTGTGACCGCCAATCCGGCGCTGGGTGTGGCCGCGGATCGAATTGTCGCCTGTGGCGGCACGGCCATCTTGTCCGAAACGTCCGAGATTTACGGCGCCGAGCATCTGCTGACGCGGCGGTCCGTTTCGCATGAAGTTGCCGCGAAACTGGTCGAACGCATCGAATGGTGGAAGTGGTATACGAGTGTCTTCGGCGCCGAACTCGACAATAACCCTTCGGCCGGCAACAAAGAGGGAGGGCTGACGACCATTGTCGAAAAATCCCTCGGCGCCGTCGCCAAAGGAGGTTCCACCGCTCTGGTCGATGTCTATCAGTATGCGGAACCGGTAACGGCGAAAGGCTTTGTCGTGATGGATACCCCCGGCTATGACCCGCCCAGCGTCACGGGCATGGTCGCGGGGGGCGCCAACGTGGTCGTCTTCACCACGGGCCGCGGAAGCTGCTACGGCTGCAAACCGACGCCCTCCATCAAGGTGGCCAGCAATACGCCCATGTACGAGCGCATGATCGACGACATGGACGTCAACGCGGGGGAGATTCTGGACGGCAGGCCGGTCGCCGCCGTCGGCGAGCAACTGTTCGAGGAGATCCTGGCTGTCGCCAGCGGCAAGAAGACCAAGAGCGAGGTGCACGGCATCGGCGACGAGGAATTTGTTCCCTGGTTCGTGGGCCCCACACTCTGAGCACTTATGTCTGCCCAGCCCCTCCGCGACTATCGCTTCCTCGGGACGACTCAGAGTCTTTGTCCGGAATGCCTGGCTGTCGTGCCGGCGAAGATCCTCGAGCGGATGAACCGCATCTACTTCCGCAAGCAGTGCCCACGGCACGGGCCGCGCGAGGACTTTGTCTGCTCGGATGCGCGGTGGTTCGATCGGATGGAATTCAGCCTGCCGGGACGCGTGCCGCCCCGGTTTGTCATCGAGCCGTCGCGCGGATGCCCTTACGATTGTGGTTTATGCACCGAGCACGAACAGCACACATGCGTCGCGGTGCTGGAGATCACTTCATCGTGCAACCTCACGTGTCCGTTATGCTACTCGTCGAGCACCCCGGGTGGCCGGCCCGTCCCATCGGAGGCATGCCAGCGCGCCATCGACCAGCTCGTGGCGTGCGAGGGACGGGCCGAAGTGCTGCAGTTGTCCGGTGGCGAGCCGACCGTTCACCCCGAGTTCCTGGGCATTTTGGATTACGCCTGCCGCCAGCCCATCGACCTGGTCATGATCAACACGAACGGCGTCCGGCTTGCACAGGACGAGCGACTGCTCGACCAGCTGGCCGAGCGCCGGCGTCGTTGTGAGGTCTACTTGCAGTTCGATGGATTCAACGATCGGGTGTATGAGCAGCTGCGCGGCGAGCCGCTGGTCGACGTGAAGCTCCGCGCGCTCGAGCAACTCGCGCAACGTAACATCCGCGCGACGCTGGTCTGTACCGTCGAAGCCGGGCTGAATGTCGACCAGCTGGGCCGAATCGTACAGTTCGGACTCGAACGCCCGCACGTCACCGGCGTCAGTTTCCAGCCCGCCACCTACGTCGGTCGCCATCCGCTGCCGGCTTCGCTGGAGCGACGGATCACGTTCCCGGATATCTTCCGGGCAGTCGTTGATCAGTCGGCCGGCATATGGCGGGAATCCGACTTTCTGCCCCTGCCGTGCGCCCATCCCAATGCCCACTCGTTGGCGTACGCCTATCGCGAAGGAACGCGCAGCGTGCCGCTGACGCGATGGCTCGACATGGAAAACCATCTCGACCTGCTGGCCAACGGCATCACGTTCAACCGCACGAGCGCTCGGTCGCTGATCGAGCAGTTTCTGGCGCGGCAAAGCTGTGGCTGCGGCGATGGTTGCGGGACAGCGAGGGCGGGGGCGGTCGCCCGGCCCTCGGCAGCGTTACCCGTGGTGGGGGGCGCCCCAGGGGCTTCGCTCGACGCTCGGGAGCTGGGCGAACGCTTCTTCCAACGGTGCCTGGCCGAAGACCTCTCGTCCGCCGATGTCTTCCGCATCACGACCACCAGCTTCATGGATGCTTACAATTTCGACATCCGCCAGCTGATGAAATCGTGTGTCCATCATCTGCTCCCCACCGGCCACCTGATTCCCTTCTGCGCGTACAACGTGCTGTATCGCGACGGTCACGTCCCGCTGCCACCGCTTCGCTCCCCCGGCACGGGCATTCCGGTGGCCGTGGTTGGACAAGGAGGAACGAGTGGATCGGTGCCCGGTGAGCCGATAGGATAGGACCCGATGCGAGGAGGGAAGCATGTCCGATGAACCTGCAACGCGTTGCGCGGGCCCGATCAGTCGCCGGTGCTGGTTGCGGCTGGGTGGGCTGAGCATGGGCGCGTTGGCGGCGAGTAGCGACCTGACACTGCGCCTGCTGTGGGGGGCTGCCGCCAACGGCGAAGTCGATCGCGAGTTCTCAGTCATTCTGTTCTGGGCCAACGGCGGGCCGAGTCATATCGATCTTTTTGATTTGAAGCCCGCGGCCCCCGCTGAGTACCGCGGTCCATTCCGGCCCATCCCAACCAACGTCGCCGGCATCGAAATCAACGAGCACCTGCCCCGACTGGCTCGCATCGCCGACAAATTCGTCCTCTTGCGCAGCCTACAGCACGAACGCAATGAACACTCGGGCGGGACCCATCGTTTCCTGTCGGGATATGCCTCGCGTGCCGCGAATCTGAATGACGCGGAGTATCCCGAGCTGGGATCCGTCGTGCGCGAGCGACTGGGAGCGGCCGCCACGGAAATTCCGTTGTTCGTGGCGAACACGAAGTTCTACGGTGGGGGACCGGCGTATCTGGGACCGGCCTGTGCCCCGTACATGCCCGCACCGAATCCCGCGTCTTCGACGGGCAATAATACCTACGCTCCCATTCCGATCTATCCAGTCGAAGATCGGGCGGGAAGCCTGTCCATTTCCTCGGATGGAGTGCTGACGCTTAACCGCCGTTTCGGGCTGCTCTCGCAACTGGACGCGCTTCCGCGGGCCGCCGATGGTTCCGGGAACATGGCGGCCTTGGACGTCTTCCAGCGACAAGCCGTCTCGATGCTGTCCAGTTCCCGAACGAGGGATGCGTTTGACTTGTCCCGTGAATCGGCGGCGACGCGGGTTCGCTATGGCGACACGCACTGGGGCAAGAGCCTACTCACATGCCGACGCCTCGTCGAAGCCGGCGTGCGGTTTGTGCAATGTCAGGCGGAGTACCGATTGCCAGCCGCTATCGGACGTACGAGCAACTGGGATGACCACTCGGTCAACTCGCATATCTTCCAGGCCTATGAGGAAAAGCTACCGTACCTCGACCGGTCCATGTCCGCGCTGATCGAGGACCTGTACCTGCGCGGTCTCGACCGGCACGTGCTATTCGTCTTTTGCGGGGAATTTGGGCGCACGCCACTCATTCGGCACCAGGATCCCAGCGGCCGCCCGGGTCGGGATCACTGGTCTCGCGCCATGACCGTCCTGCTCGCGGGTGGAGGCCTGCGGATGGGACAGGTCATCGGAGCCACGAACGCGCGAGCGGAAGAGCCCGTGGAACGTCGGATGGACAGCAATTGCCTGCTCGCCACGATCTATCGACGGTTTGGCATTGATCCCCATCACGCTTTTCCCGACCAGTCCGGACGTCCCGTGCCGATCCTCTCCAGCGGTGAACCGATCTCGGAGCTGTTTTGACGCGACGACGCCCTTGCTCGACGCCACCGAGGTTACTGCTACTGCCGCGTCCGGTGGCGCAATTCGACACTGTGACGGAGACGGAGTCTGACCATGTCTTCTGCGGAACGTTCTGACGGATTTGATCCAATCCTGCCGCTCGAGCGGGCCCACACGATTCCCAGCCGGTGGTACCGAGACGCCGACATTCACCAGGCAGAGCGGCGCCATATCTGGTCTGATTCGTGGCAAGTTGTGGCACGCGCCGACCAACTCGAGGAATCGGGGGCACTGGTGACCTGCGACGTGGCCGGTGAACCGCTGGTGATCGTCCGCGGCCACGACGGCGTCCTGCGAGGTTTCTTTAACGTGTGCCGCCATCGCGCCGCCTGTGTAGCCACGGGAGCGGCCCGCCAGGTATCTCGGCTGAGGTGCCGATACCACGGCTGGACCTACGACCTGGCCGGCCGCTTGATCGGGACACCGGAGTTCGACGGAGTAGCCGATTTCGAACGAGCCGACCACGGGCTGCGACCGATATCCGTCGCGACCTGGGGCAAATGGGTCTGGATGCACCTCCACCCCGATCCCCCCTCGCTCGCCGATCAGCTGGCACCCTTGCCGGAGCAGGCCCATGTCCTGCAGCTGGACTCGCTGCGTTTCGTGGAACGACGCGAGTACGAACTGGCCTGCAACTGGAAGGTGTTCGTCGATAACTACCTGGACGGCGGATACCACGTCAACACGGTACACCCTGGACTCGCGGGCGTGCTGAATTATGCCCAGTATCGTACCAACGTCTTTCGGACGACCTCGGTGCAGATCAGTCCTTTGCGGCCAGCGCAGCCGCATGAGCTCGACACCGTCCAGTCGGTGCGCGGCGGCACGCACGCTTACTA
>JBFWYF010000105.1:0-12404 GCA_050186685.1 Pirellulaceae bacterium | reverse complement strand
AGCGAGCACGTGGAGCAGGAGGTATTTCTGGCTTCGGTCGGGGCAACGCCCGCGGCGGCAGGTCCGGCCGGGGCTCCCACTGGCGCGTCCGCGCTCGGGGAAGCCGCCAGTGTGGCATCGTCAGAGCCTGCGCCGGCGGGCCGCGGCGGTTTTGTGCTGTTGGCGGATCAAGGCGGGCGCATGCAGGCGCTGGCAGAGCGGCTGCGAGCGCGGGGTTATGAAGCCTGGTGCGTGGCGGCGGCCGACGATTATCGGCAGGTTGACGAACGGACGTACTGCGTTTCACCGCGAGCTGCGGCCCAGATCCAGCGGGTGCTGGAAAGTGCCGCAGCGGCATGGGGCAGTTTGCTGGGTGTTGTGCACGGTTGGAGCCTGGACGCTCCGAGTGCCGCGGAGCTGGATGCCCCGACGTTGGGCGCGGTCCAGCATCAGGGTGTGCTGTCCGCGCTGCAATTGGTGCATGCGGAGGCCGCATTGCCCGAGCGCATTTGGTTCGTGACGCGGGAGGCCCGCCAGGTAGCGGAGGGGGATCGGTCCGACGGGCTCGCCGCCTCGCCGCTCGTTGGATTCGCCCGCGTTGCCAACAACGAATTGTCCCGCACGCGCTGCCTGCTTGTCGATCTCGGGAACGCACCGATCGAAGCAGCCGTCGACCATTTGGCTCACGAGATCCTGGCCGGCGACGGTGAGACGGAAGTGGCTTACCGCGGCGACCAGCGGTACGTCATCCGGTTGCACCAGGTTCGGCCAGATGACATGCCTAAGTTGATTCGTGATGCGGTCCGACCGGATGGGACGCTCGTGCCCTATCGATTGCAGACGGACAAGCCCGGCATCCTGACCAAACTAACGCTGCACGAGACCGTGCGGCGTGATCCCGGTCCGCACGAGATTGAGATCCGGGTGCATGCCGGAGGCGTGAATTTCCGAGACGTCATGAAGGCGCTGGGAACTTATCCCGGTAATCCGATCGATGTGCTGTGGTTCGGCGACGACTTTGCCGGCGTGGTGGAGCGCGTCGGCGATCAGGTGACGCAATATCGAGTCGGCGATCGCGTGGCCGGGATGGCGCCCTACGCGTTCCGCGCCTTTGCGACGGTCGACAAGCGGATGACGTTTCCGCTGCCCGATCACCTGTCGTACCAGGAGGCGGCGACGCTCCCGACGGTATTTCTCACGGCGCATTACGCCTTGAACCATCTGGCCCGGATGCGGAAGGGCGAAAAGGTGCTCATCCATGCCGGTACGGGCGGCGTTGGGCAGGCCGCGATCCAGATCGCCCAGCGACTGGGGCTCGAAATCTTTGCGACTGCGGGCAGCGACGATAAACGGCAATTGCTCCGCGACATGGGTGTTCAGCATGTGATGAGTTCGCGGACCCTCGAGTTCGCGGACCAGATCCGCACGATTACCGGAGGTCGCGGCGTCGATGCCGTGCTGAATTCGTTGGCGGGGGATTTTATCCCCAAGAGTTTCTCGGTTTTGGCCCCGTTCGGTCGGTTTCTCGAAATCGGCAAGATCGATATCTACCGGAACGCGAAGATCGGTCTCGAGGCACTGCGGAACAACGTCTCGTACTTCATTATCGACCTGGCTCAGCACCTGCTGTATCAGCCCGAGATGGTGGCGGAGATGTTCGCGGAGCTCGCGCGCCGGTTTGCGGCGAGGGATTACCGTCCCTTGCCGCATACCGTGTTTCCCATCACGAAGGTCGTCGATGCCTTTCGCTACATGGCCCAGGGAAAACACGTGGGCAAGAATGTGCTCGATTTCGACGAGACGCAGATTCCGGTGGCCGCCTGCACGGAGGACGAACATCTGTTCCGCGCCGAGGCGACGTACCTGATTACCGGCGGTGCCGGCGGTTTCGGGTTGGAGGTCGCCCAGTGGATGGTCAAACACGGGGCTCGTAGCGTGGCGTTGATGAGTCGCAGTGGTCCGCGAGAGGCCGGAGCCGTGGAGGCGATCGAGCGGATGCGAGCAAAGGGCGTCCAGGTGCTGGACGCGCGGGGCGACGTGACGCGCCCCGAGGATGTCGAGCGGGTTGTCCAGCGTATTCAGGCCGAATCACTGCCCTTGCGAGGTGTGGTGCACGGCGCCATGGTGCTCGACGACGAATTCCTCGCCGTCCTCGACGAGGAGCGGTTCAGCCGCGTGCTGGATCCGAAGATGCTTGGCGCGTGGAATTTGCACCAGGCGACCCGCACGCTGGAGCTGGACCATTTCATCTGCTTCTCCTCGTTCTCGAACGTGGTGGGGGGACCGCGCCAGTCAAATTACAACGCCGGTAACGTCTTCCTCGAGGCGCTGGTCCAGCACCGGCGGGCCCAGGGGATGCCGGCCCAGGCGATCTGCTGGGGCGCGCTGCTCGGCGCCGGCTTCGTCGAACGCAATCAGAAGACGGCTCAGTACCTGGAAAAGGTCGGGATGAAGGCGTTCCGCATCGACGAGGCGCTCCGCATCATGCGGCACCTGGTCACCCACGACCCGGTTCAGGTGGCGGTGTGTCGCGCCGATTGGCGGGCTTTCGCTAAATCGACTTCCACGGTGGCCACGAATCCCATCTTCGCTGCGGTTGCACGCGAGCATCGTGAAGCCGAGAAAGGCGGCAGCCTGGTTTCCCGGCTCGCGGCCACACTGCCCGACGCTCGGCCACGCATGGTCGAGGAGTTCATGGTGGGACAGGTCGCCGCCGTGTTCGGCGCCGATGCCACGAAGATCAGCAGCGAAGCGCCGCTGACCAGCCTGGGGCTGGATTCGCTGATGGCCATCGAACTGACCAATCGCATCGAAGGCGAACTCGGCACCGCCATTCCCATGGGCAGCCTGTTGAATGGGCCGAGCATCAAAGATCTGGCGCAGATCGTATTGCGACAACTCGAGCCGGAACTGGCCAGCAGCGGCGATGAAACGCAACGTGAAGCGGCCGCGACGGGGCCAGCCCCCCTCGAGCCAACCGATCATACCCTGGCGACGTTTCCGCTGGCGGCCAGCCAGCAGTGGTCTTGGCGCCGCCAGCAGGATCACATCGGGAGGCTGGGCAACCGGGCTTTTTGCGTGCGATCTCCGCGCTCGCTGGAGGTCGATGTCCTGCGAAAGGCCTTCGCGGTGCTATTCGAACGCCATCCGCTGCTGCATGTCGTGTTCGACGAAGTGGAAGGGGAACCCGTTCATCGCCGCCGTACGGACACCATTCCGGACTTCCACGAATTCGACTGCCGCGAGTACTCGGAAGATCAATTGCGGCAGCTGCTTGGCGAACATGTCGCTCGTGGTCTGGATGCGCGCCACGGACCCGTTGTCCGACTGGAGCTGTTCCGCACTCCGGACGAGGCGCACGTGCTGTTGCTGACGGCGCTCCCTCTGGTCGTCGATGCCTGGTCGCTCACGCAACTCGCCGATGAACTGCTGACTTGCTACGAAGAACTTGCGCGCGGCTGCGAGCCGAGCCAAGAACGCTCGGCTTTCGCGTTCGAGGACTACGTTGTATGGCAGCGAGCTCAGTTCGAGCAGGGAGGGAATGCCAAGGGGGCGGACTTCTGGAAACGGCACCTGGCTGGCGCGCCGCTCCGGGTTGATCTCCCGATCCGGGAACACGAGAACGGCGCGATCGCCGGTGGTCAGCGCGACTTTGTATTGGACCCACAACTGTCCTTGCGGCTGCTCGCGGCGACCGCCGAACACGACGTTTCGCTCTACGGGACGTTGCTGACGGCCTTTCAGATGGCCCTGCACTCCGGGACCGGCCAGGACGACCTGTTGGTGCTGACCACGCTGCCGACTCGTCCACATCGCGAACTGGCATCGGTCGTGGGCTGTGTCGCCAATCCGGTCGTGCTACGAAGTCGGCTTGCCGGCGATCCGCATTTCGCCGAATTGCTGCGGCAGTGCCGCCAGCAGTTGACCGCGGTTCAAGAGCACCAGCACTTCCCCCTGACCCAAGTGTTTCACGCGGTTTCCGCCACGGGGGAAGCGGGAACGGCGCCGTCGCTGCCGACCTTCCTGATGGAACGTCACGTGGGTCACGATCCGGCCGGGCTGTCCATGTGTACGACTGGACAGGGGGGATATGCCTGCCAGCATGGCGCGATCGCTCTGGAATCGGCGTCGTTCCCCTGGCTTCAGACCGATTCGATGCTGGGGATGATGGTCGAGGAGGCAGGCGGCCAAATCCGAGGTTGTTGGCGGTACGCCCGGGCTTTGCTGGAGCCCGAGGTTGTCGAGGCACTCCATGCCCGCTTTGTGGCCGCGTTGGAAGAGATCTGCCGCCGGCCATTTATCCCTGTTTCCCAGGCGATGCCCCAGGATAAGATCGTCGCACGCCTCGCCACCCACTCGGCGGCGGACATGTCCGATCGGGCCGGCGCGGTGGTCACACCGGCGGCCGAGCGGCGCACCATGCCGGCGGCCTCACTCTTCGCCGGCGGCGGAGATACGAATTACCTGGCCGAGGCGCGACTCGATCCGTCGATTGAGGCACCGGCCGGGGCCATCGTGGATCCCAGCCGTCGTGACCGGGTTTTCCTGACCGGAGCCACCGGCTTCCTCGGTGCGTTCTTGCTGGATGACCTGCTCCGCATGACGGATTCTCGGGTGTACTGCCTCGTACGCGCCACCAGCGAAAGCAAGGCCCGGGATCGCATTCTGGACAATCTGGCCCGTTACCGGCTGCATCCCGCCGGAGTAAAAGAACGCGTCGTGCCGATCGTCGGAGACCTGGCCGAGCCGCGGTTTGGGTTGTCGCCCGAAGAATTTGAACAGCTCGGCGAGCAGATCGACGTCATCTATCACAACGGAGCCATCGTCAATCTCGTCTATCCGTATCCCCTGTTACGGCGAGCGAACGTAGCCGGCACGGAGGAAGTGCTGCGGCTGGCGACGACCGGCCGGCTGAAGCCCACGCATCACGTGTCCACATTTTGGGTCCAGGCCGCCGATGATGGAACGCACCGGCAAGTGGTGACGGAAGACGATCCGCTGCCGCCCTGCGAGGGATTGCCAATCGGCTACTCGCGCAGCAAATGGGTCGGCGAACAGATGATCGCGGAAGCGCGTCGCCGCGGTATTCCCGTCAGTATCTATCGACCTGGCTACGTGACGGGCGACAGCCGTACGGGTGTCTGCAATGCGGACGATTTCCTGCACGCGATTGTGCTCGCGTGTGCCCAGGTACGTTCGGTACCTCAGCTCGATATGAACCTGGAAATCACACCGGTGGATTTCGTGAGCCGCGCGATCGTGCAACTGTCGTTGCAGCCGCAGTACTTGGGTAACACGTACCATTTGGTCAATCCGCATCCGCTGCCGCTCACCATGCTGGCAGACTGGATGCAGACGATGGGCATGAAGATCCGGCCTGTGAGCTACGCGACATGGCGGTCGCAGCTATCTGAGCTGGCACGCGGCGCACCGGACGAACTGATCGCTCCGCTGATGAGTTTGCTCGGGCCGGGCGACGGGGTGAATCCTGGCTGGCATCCTCGGTACGATTGTCGGCGGGCAACCGAGCATCTGGCCGAAAGCCACATCGTGTGCCCGCCAGCCGACGACCGGCTGCTTGCGACCTACCATGCCTATTTGCGTGAGGCGGGGTTCTTGTGGGATGAGCCGGCTGCGTCCCCGCGCCCGGTGGCCGGAGCGATGGCTGCCGAGTTGCGCGGATCCGACGTCCGGTGAACGGTCAGTGCAATGAGCCGGCGGCACTAGCGCATGATTGAAGTCGGCTTAGAACGGTGCCTGCGCGAGCCGCCGGCCGTGCTCGCCGGGGCACGGTTCGGACTCGTGATGAACCAGGCTTCCGTCGATCGCAACTTTCGACTGGCATGCGACGTCCTGGCCGAGCGATTCCCCGGTCGGCTCCGTGCGCTGTTCTCCCCGCAACATGGATTGTGGGGAGAGCAGCAGGCCAACATGGTCGAGTCGCCCCACGGCTGGTATGGCCCGCTGCAGATTCCCATCTACAGTCTGTATGCCGAACAGCGGAAGCCCACGCCGGCGATGCTCGATGGCCTCGACTGCCTGGTCGTCGACCTGCAGGATGTCGGGACGCGGGTATACACGTTCATCTGGACCGTGTCCTACTGCCTCGCCGCCTGTGCCGACCTCGGGCTGCCGCTCGTCGTGCTGGACCGTCCGAATCCGCTGGGAGGCGAGATGGTCGAGGGGCCCTTGCTCGAGCCGGCCTTCGCCAGTTTCGTGGGCCGCACCCCGCTGCCGATGCGCCATGCTTTGACGCTGGGAGAACTGACGCTGCTGGTCCGCGAGCAGCTGGGTATCTCCGCCGAGGTCCACGTCGTGCCGGCGACCGGGTGGCGCCGGGGCATGTTGTTCGCGGACACGGGACGCACCTGGATCCTGCCGTCGCCCAACATGCCGCGCATCGAGACGGCGTGGTGCTATCCGGGCCAGGTGTTATTGGAAGGCACGAACCTGTCGGAAGGACGGGGCACAACGATCCCTTTTGAAATCGTCGGGGCGCCTTATGTCGAACCTTGGCAGCTTTGCGAGGCACTCGAACGGCACGAACATCCCGGCCTGTACTTCCGGCCCGTATGGTTCGTACCGACTTTCGACAAATGGCGTGGGCTCCGCTGTGGCGGCGTCGCCTGGCAGATCGTCGAACCGCGCCTCGCTCGTCCCTTCACCGCGACGCTCGCCGTCCTGGCATCCGTCCAGCGGCTATGGCCGCACGAATTCACCTGGTTGCCGCCGCCGTACGAATACGAATCTATCAAGATGCCGATCGACATTCTCTATGGTTCGGCTCACCTGCGCGAACGGCTGGTGGGAGCCGATGCAGCCACGGTCGCTGAACTCGCGACGGTCGATGCGGCGGCCTGGCATGATCGCACCGCCGCCATGCGACTCTATCCACCGGGCTGACGGATCTCGAACTGCCGATGCCGCTCGGCGGACTTCTCGACGCGATATCCCCGGCTGGCGTGGAACCGGGCAGCCACGGCGTCCGCCCGGTCACGGACCACCGGGCCGCCGTGGGCGTGCAGCAGATAACGGAGCACCAGCGGCTGAGTACGCTTCAGGATCAAACCTTCGTCCAGACAGGGCGAGGCTCCCATCCAGCCATCCTCGCGTACGTGCCAGGCAGTCGGATAGCGCGGGTTTTCCGGGTGATCGAAGAAGGTGATGCCGTTAATCACGGTCTGCCGAGGCTGCGTGCCCGCGACCGGTACCGGACCGCTATAGTCCACCCAGCTGGCGGACTTGCCGAAGATCGATGGCTCGCCCTTGGCACCGTGGCTGTTCGTGAGCTCGCCGCCGCCAAAGTGCACCGAAATGCTCTTGGCCATGCGCACGGCGAGAAAACCGAAATTGGTCTGGCCCAGTTCGAGCGACTCGGCGACCGGATGAAAGGTCGACTGCAGCTCCAGAAACATCTCGTCGTCGTCGCCGGGACGCAGTACGGCGACCAACTGCTGTTGCAGCAACTCGCGCGGATCGTGGCCATCATACCAGCCCAGCTGCGCGGCCATCTGGCACTCCGCGTCGCCATCCTGATAGGCCAGCCAATCTTGCTGACGCACGCGGGCCGGCCCCTGGTTGCTCCAGAAATCGATGCCGAGCACTTTGGCATGCGCAAACCAGATCGCCTGGTGGTGGTCGTGGTTGGGAGCCCCGGGATGACCCATGCGCACAAGGGACGAGCCGGATGGACCCAGGAAAGGATAGAAAAAGGGACGCGGGTAATGGGTGGTGAAGTGCCAGCGCAGCCGTTCCCGCCCATCGACCTGGAACGAGACACCCTGATCCGGTACCGGCACGACTTCACAGCGGGGGAGCGAGTAGGAAGGCATGGATCGATCTCGACTCGTCGGGAAGCGAACGCGTCATAATCGGCCGGCTGATTATAACCGCGGCGAGCGTCGCATACTCGGCGGCGCGCCCGTTCCAGTCCCTCCTTAATTGCGGTTCGACGCCTCACGCTCGGGTGACAAAGTTGCCGCTGAGCCGGCGTACGAGCCGCCGCATTTCGAGCACCGAAAGCGTGGCGAGCACGCGTTGGACAGGCAATTGGCTGGCAAAAATGATTTGATCGATGCTGGTCGCCTCGAACGCGATAGCACCCAGCACGGCCTGCTCCTGCGGATTCAGCTGCAGTTCGGCTGGATGCCGGATCCAGCGGCCATCGGGGGCAGGCGACGCGGTGACCAGCGGACCTAGTTCTTCTAGTACGTCGTCTACCGATTCGACCAGCTTCGCACCGTCGCGCAGCAGCTGGTGGCACCCGCGCGTGGAACGGCTCTCCACCGATCCGGGCACGGCAAACACTTCTCGCCCCTGATCCATCGCATGCCGGGCGGAAATCATCGCTCCCGACTGGACGGCCGCCTCCACCACCACCACTCCCAGACTCATGCCCGTAATCAGGCGGTTACGTTGCGGAAACATGCCACTGTGAGGCGGGCTCCCGGGCGGTGCTTCGCTCAGCACCACCCCCTGCTGGCGGATCTCATCCGCCAGCCCCGTGTGCTCCGGTGGATAAATTTCGAGTACGCCGCACCCCAGCACGGCCAGCGTGCGGCCGCCCGCCGCGAGCGCTCCGCGATGTGCGGCTGCGTCGATCCCTCGTGCCAGGCCGCTGATGATCGTGAAGCCGGCCCGCGCCAGGCCCGCAGACAACCGCTCCGCTTGACGGAGCCCGTAGCTTGTCGCATGCCGAGTCCCCACAATCGCCATCGCCAGATTGTCACACGGGCGCAATTCGCCGCGCAGGTATAATACGCTCGGCGGATCGTGGATCTCTCGCAGCAGCCGCGGAAAGCGTTCGTCCGCCTCGCGCAGCAAAGTGATGCCCGTCGCCCGGCAGACTCGCAGCACCTCGTCGGCAGCGGTTTCCTGCCGCGCCGCCACTAGCGAGCTCAACATCTTCGCGCCGACGCCCGGCACCTCGCGCAACTGGCTGAGAGATGCTGCGTGGACCGCCGCCGCCGAACCAAATCGCTCGATCAGCGCACGATACGTTCGCGGTCCCACGCCGGGCGTGAGCGACAATCGCAGCTCGGTCAACAGCTGCTCATCCTCTTGCTCAGCCATAAACCTGCCCCTCTATAGTCCGCCGGTCCGCGGCGGCTCCGCCGTCTCTCTCCCTCACCGCTTGGGCCGAGCGAGCCACTCTGACGCCGGTCCCCGGGCAGACGGAATCCGCTTGGGCCGGCCCTCACGCCACTCTACTCAGGTCGATTCCCCTTATCCAGGGGGTGTTGGCGCATCGGCCAGCACGGACCGCACCAGTCCGCTGGCGACGCCCCCGACCAGTTCGACATGGCCCAGTCGTGTCGGAAGTACAAATCGTAGCTGGCCGTGCTCGACCTTCTTGTCGTGCTGCATGGCTTGGAGCAGCGCGTCGTGGGAGAGTTGGGGGACGTGGACTGGCAGATCGAGGGCCGTGAGCAGCGTTCGCTGCCGAGTTACGAAGGAACGATCGTCGCGGTCGAGACAAGCGGCCAGGCGAGCGGCGCAGTCCATGCCGATCGCCACCGCCTCGCCGTGTAGGAACTCGCCATAGTCCGTCACTGCTTCGATCGCGTGGCAGAAAGTGTGGCCGTAGTTCAACACGGCACGCAAGCCGGTTTCCTCGCGTTCGTCCTGGCTGACGACGAGCGCCTTGAGCCGGCAGCACTGGGCGACGACGTACCTCAAGACGGCGGGATCGCGCCCCTGGATTTCGGGGACGTGCTGTTCGAGGTAATGAAAGAAGTCGGCATCCAGGATGACGCCGTACTTGACGACCTCCGCCAGGCCGGCGCGGTACTCGCGATCTGGCAACGTCCTGAGCACGTCGGTGTCGATGCACACGCCGCGCGGCTGCCAGAAGGCACCCACCATGTTCTTGGCGTCCGGCAAGTTGACGCCGACTTTGCCGCCGACGCTGCTGTCGACCTGGGCCAACAAGGTGGTCGGCACCTGGAACAGCGGCAGGCCCCGCGCGTACGTGGCCGCCACGAATCCGGCGAGATCCCCGATGACACCACCCCCGACGGCGACGACGGCCGACTTGCGGTCGGTACCGAACTCCAGCAGCCGTTGCCAGAGCTCGTCCGCGGTGGCCACGCACTTCGTCCGTTCGCCCGCGGGTACCACGGTCAGATTAACTCGCAGCCCCTGCTGGCGCAGGCTGGCGATCACCTCGGCCGCCCACAGCGATTCGACGTGGTGATCCGTCACGACAACCGCATGCGTGCACCGGCTACGAGCGGTGAGAAACGCAGCGACGTGTGGCAAGTTGCCGGAACCGACTTCGATGTCGTAGCTGCGCTCGGCCAGCGCGACCGGCACGATCTCCGCACCGCTCATCCGCCGATCCGTGCCATGTCCGCGGCGGTCACGGTGATCTGGCGGCAGAATCCGGTATGAACGCGAACGTACTCCAGCTGCGTGCACTCCTGGGGAGCGGCGTGCAGCTTGGCTTCGATCCGCTCCTTCTCGCGAGGCGGCAAAGACTGGTATTCCTCAGGCCAGACCGTATTGGTCTCCATGACCAGCGCTTCACGATACGGATCAAATGGATCGGCCACGTCTCGATACTCCCAACCACCTGCCCAGGTGGCTACCTAAGGACCCTGGCATCTTTTCGAACGACGGGTCAGTATAGTAACGAGCAAGCGACCTGAGAATAGATGGGGCAGGGGGGAGCGCATGGCGAATCAGCCAGGATTTACAGGAAAACACGCAGTCGCGGTGATGTTCCTGGTCGCCTTAGGGATGGGGGGGTACGCCTGGTGGCACAACTACCGTAGCCATCCGCTTAGTCGTGCCTGGTGGGGGACCGCTACCATCGTATTGATCGAGACGGCTCCCGCCGTCGACCTGATCCGGTATGACTCGCCCGATACTTCCGCTGTCGGTGAAGAGAATCCCACGGTATCGACCGCCGAACCGATGTCGCTGATTGGTACCCCGGGACTGGTTCACGCGCGGCATGCACTCGTACTCGACACAAGCTACGACTGGTCAGCACAGCCGGCGCCATCCGGCGAGTGGGATTTCGCATTGCGTTTCCGCAGCGGCGCGGACCAGGCCACGATCCGGTTCGATTTGGAGCAGGAACGCATCGAGTGGGTGGAAGAAGATCGCCGGCTACGCATGGTGCCAGCTATCGCGGCGGCATTCCGCAAGAAGGAACAGGACTGGAGCCGATTGGCTCGGCCAGTCCCATGAAGCGGGGCTAGGCGCAGATTCAGCCGCCGGCCGACGCCAGCAGCGATTCGGCTTTGTCGGCGAGCTTCGCGACTTGATTAGCGTGTGCAACGACTCGCCCCTGGGGATCAACGAGCAAGAGCGTGGGAATGCCGCGGATTCCCAGACGCCGGGCGAAATCCAACGCATCCTGGCCGACGAGCGTCGTCCAAGGCAGGGGATGTTCCTCGACGAACTTGGCCGCGGCCTCGGTGTCCTTGTCGACACTTACGCCGACGACCTCAAGACCCTGCTCAGCGAGGCGACCGTGCAACTCTTTCAGCCGGGGCAACTCTTCTCGACAAGGACCGCACCAACTGGCCCACACTTGCACGACGACGACTCGTCCGCGGAGACGCGTCCAGTCGAATGGCTCACCCACCAGCGTGGTGCCGGCTAGCTCAATCGGCTTGCCAATCCACTCGGCGAGACCCTCTGCACTGGGAGGCGCCAGCCGCTGGCCATACCGTGCGAGGTCCCTGCTGTCACTCTTGGCGAACAACGCCCCGAACTCTGCAAAACGGGCTTCCCGGAAATCGTCGTCACCTAGCCGATTGATCGCGTCGACGATCGCCGACGCAGTCCGGAGATGACGCTGCGTCAGTTTCTGCTTGGAGAGTCCTTCTCGCAGCGCATCGATTACGGCGGGCAACTGGTCGAGCGGAAGGTTGGATGCAGCCAATGCTGCGGCTTGCGTCCGCACCAACGCCACTTCTGCTGCTATTTCCGCGGACGGATCCGCCTGACACTGATCCGCGAGTTCGACCAACTTCCGATCAGCAGCGGGATCGCCTGAATCCGCCATTCGCTGGAGGGCTGCGAACTTCGTCAGGACGGCGGTGCGCCGCTGAGGTGCTGTCGGCGAGGCCGCCAGAATTCGGTCGGCGGCATCGACCAGGGCGGCGGCGAACCCCGGGCGGCTCTGAATGCTCTGTGGTTTATCCTGCATGTCCAGGAGGAAAGTCGTCAGCTGCCGGGCGTCCCAATCGGCTGCCGCCAGATAGGGATTGGCATCGCGCCCTTCCGTCGCCGTTTCGTCCGGCGCCGTTTCGTCCGCTGGGCTGCTCGTCAGCAACGCCAGCTCGATCGGTTGCGACGGAGCACGGTACGGTACGGCGGCCGGTCGTTCCGTCGGGCGAGCGCCGTCGGCCAGGACTGCCAAGCCCAGCTCGTCGGTGCGCCGACTTTCCGTGCTCAACCCTACAAACGCA
>JBFWYF010000104.1:11051-12441 GCA_050186685.1 Pirellulaceae bacterium | reverse complement strand
CGGGCGGCTGGTTTCCCTTCCGGACCGCCCCCGTGCCGGACTCAACACGCTGCACCTGCGGACAGGCCGGTACATCGAGCCCGGGAACGACGACGAAGTGCTGGTCGCGGAGGGTTTTGCCGAAGCTCACCACCTGCTGCCGGGAGATACGGTCAGGGCGATCATCAACGGGCGATTGAAGAATTTGAAAATCGTGGGAACGGCGTTATCGCCCGAGTATGTCTACACGATCCGGCTGGGCTCGCTCGTCCCGGACGACTTGCGGTTTGGCGTGTTTTGGATGGGACGCACGGCGCTGGCCGCGGCCTTCGACATGGAAGGAGCGTTCAACGACGTGTGCCTCGACCTGATGCCGCACGCCGATGAACGGGAAGTCCTCGATCGGCTCGACCAGTTGATCGAGACCTATGGTGGTGCGTGGAGCTACGGGCGCGACGATCAAATCTCGAACCGGTTTCTGTCCGACGAAATCCGCCAGCTCCAACGCATGGGCACGATCGTGCCAGGGATTTTCCTGTTCGTGGCGGCGTTTCTCTTGAACGTGGTGCTGTCACGCATCATTGCCCTGCAACGCGATCAGATCGCAGCGCTTAAGGCGTTTGGCTACTCGAACTGGGCCGTCGGTATTCACTATCTCAAGCTGGTGCTCGTGGTCGTCGTCGTGGGCGTGCTGATCGGGACCGGCGTGGGCCAGTGGCTGGGACTGCAGATCACGAAGATCTACACGCGGTTCTACCGTTTTCCGGAGCTGCACTTCTCGTTGCCGCCGCATGTAGTCGGAGGGGCGTTGCTGACCAGTTCCGCCGCCGCCGTGGTGGGAACGCTGAATGTGATTCGCAGCGCCGTCCTATTGCCCCCGGCCGAGGCCATGCGACCCGAGCCGCCCGCCAACTATCGGCCGACGATTCTGGAGCGACTCGGGTTCTCGGAGTGGTTTACGCAGCCCTCGCGCATGATCTTGCGGCACCTGGAACGGCGGCCCGTCAAATCGTTCTTTTCGTCGTTCGGCATGGCCCTGGCGGTCGCGATTCTGATGTTGGGAAGATTCTCCGCCGATTCGCTCGACTACATCCTCGAAGTGCAGTTCAGCGTTCAGCAGCGGCAGGACATGATCGTGTCGTTTGTGGAACCTACGTCGCAGGCCGCGTTGTTCGAGGTCCAGCACCTGCCGGGGGTGATGCGCAGCGAGCCCCAGCGGGTCGTGCCGGTCAAGCTGCGGCACGGGCATATCGAACGGCGGGCCATGGTCCACGGTCTGACGGAGTTCCGGGATCTGAATAATCTGGTCGACGAGGAGCTGAAGCCTGTCCGGCTGCCTCCAGCAGGCCTCGTCATGAACAGCAAGCTCGCCGAGATTCTGGGCGTGCGAGTCGGCGACAAGGTCACACTG
>JBFWYF010000104.1:0-11041 GCA_050186685.1 Pirellulaceae bacterium | reverse complement strand
GGAAGTCCTGGAAGGAGCTCGTACCGTCCGTGAGGTTCCCGTTTCGGCGCTCACCACCGAATTCCTCGGCACCTTTTGCTACATGAACATCCGGGCGCTCAACCGGCTCGTCCGTGAAGCCGATGCGTTGAATGGCGTTTACCTCCGAGTCGATGCGCGGTATTTGGACCTGCTGTACCAGCAGCTCAAGGAAATGCCCCGCGTCTCGGGGGTAACCATCAAGAAGTCGTCAGTCAACAGCTTCCGAGAAACGGTCATGGAGAACATGCTGCAGATGCAGATGTTCAATGTCATCTTCGCCTGCATCATCGCCTTCGGCGTGGTGTATAACACGGCCCGGATTGCGCTCTCCGAGCGAGGCCGAGAACTGGCAAGTTTGCGCGTCATAGGGTTCACGCGGCGGGAAATCTCGTTCATCTTGTTAGGCGAGCTGGCAGTTCTGACCCTGATCGCCATTCCACTCGGATTGACGATCGGGTACGTCTTGATTGCGATCGTGTGCACTTTTCTGGATACCGAGATGTATCGAATCCCCTTCATCATCGACGAGACCACGTACGGATTCTCGGTGCTTGTGGTTATCATTGCCGCGATCGTCTCGGGCTTGGTCGTCCGGCGGCGGCTGGATCATCTCGATCTGATCGCCGTGCTCAAGACCCGGGAGTAGCTGATGTTCAAACGCTGGGTGAAGCGGTTCGTCTCGCTGGTCATCATGCTGGCGCTGGCGGGGGCCCTGGTCTACGCCTTCATGCCTCAGCCGGTGACTGCCGATTTCGGCCGCGTCGTGCGGGGCGAATTGCAGGTGGCCGTCGAGGAGGACGGCAAGACGCGTATTCGCGATCGCTATGTCGTGTCGGCGCCGCTCGCGGGCCAACTCCAGCGAGTCAAGTGGCGAGCCGGTGATCGCATCGGTCAGGACCAGGCGGTCGCCGTAATCGAACCCACGGACCCCGCGCTGCTGGATGAGCGGGCCGTTGCCCAGGCCGAAGCCCGCGTGCGGGCGGCCAAGTCGGCGCTCGAGCAGTCGCAGGCCAGTCTCGACCGAGCGGGCACGATGCTCGATTTCGCCGAGACGGAACTGAAGCGATCGGAACAGCTGGTGCAGCAAGGCGCGACATCACGACAGGACCTCGAGGAAAAGAGCATGCTGTTGCGCACCCGTGCCGAAGAGGAACGGCTCGCGCAGCATGCCAAGGCCGTCGCTCAGTTCGAGCTGGAGTTGGCGGAAGCCGCCTTAATTCGGACTCGGCCGCCGGCCGATGGCATCCCCGACATATCGTACTTCGAGATTCCCCCGCCACCCGTATCGAATCGCACGCACAAGCTATATGTCCTGCGCGTGCTCGAAGAAAGCGAGAAAGTTGTCGCGGCCGGCACGCCGCTGATCGAGTTGGGCGACCCGTCGAATCTCGAGATCGAGATCGATGTCCTCTCGAGCGATGCCGTGAAAATTGAACCAGGCGACCGGGTGATCCTCGAGCAATGGGGGGGCGATCACCCCTTGGAGGCTCGCGTGCGGCTGGTCGAACCGTCCGGGTTCCTGAAGATCTCGGCACTCGGCGTCGAAGAGCAACGCGTGAACGTCATTGCCGACTTCGCGAAAGCGGAGGACGTGCCCGAATCGCTGCGCGATGCATTCCGCGTCGAAGCCCGCATCATCGTGTGGGAGAACGACGACTGCCTGAAGGTCGCCCACAGCGCCCTGTTCCGGTTCGAGGAGGCGTGGGCTGTCTTCCGCGTCGTCGACGGTCGAGCTGTGCGAACGACGGTCGAGATCGGCAAGCGAAACGGGCTGGAAGCCGAAGTGCTGGACGGACTCCAGGAAGGGGATACCGTCGTCGTCCACCCCAGCGACAAGGTGGCGGACGGAGTCGCGATCGTGGCTCGCTGACGTTCTCCCTGCCTCGGAGGTGGGTTTTCTGACAGAGCCCAGCGCTGCTTCAGGGCTAAGACGGCGGTTAGCGGAAGTGGCAACACGTCCGAAAGCTCCAGCTCGTCTCGGAACTCTTGCGAGTTCCGCTACGGCAGAATGTCGGGTTTGCGCGGCGGCGAGGGCAGCGAATCGGCGTGGCGAGGTTCGTCTTCGGCCAGCAACCGGGACAGCCAGCGGCCCCAGACGAGGTAATGAAATCCCATTACCGCCACGAAAAAGAAGCCGCCAACCACGAAGACTGGGCCGATAAACCCCGTCGGCAGCAGTAAGAGGGCTATCGACGCCGCGACATAGACCAGCAACAGCAGGGCAGCGAGCAGGCACGAACTGCCCCCCGATCTCGGCCTAGACGGGGATGGCGTAGTTGTCGACATCATTGAGGGCCGCTCCAGGTCAGCAAGTGGCGCCCGCGGCGGTAGATAACCCGAATCAGGTTTCCACGAATTCCGGTTCGATCAGCTGGTCGATCAGCCCCGCGGCATGCCCTTCTTGGAGCAAGCGGCGGACCGCTTCCCGGCCACGGGGACCGAAGTCGAGCGTCCAGTCGTTTACGTACATGCCCACAAATGTATCCGCCTTGCCTCGGTCCAACCCTCGCCCGAAGCGCAAGGCATATTCGAGCGCTTCGGCCCGGTGTACCAGTCCGTATTGAATGCTGGACTTCAGCAGGCGAGTGACGTCCCGCATCGTGTCCCAGCCAAGGTCTTTGCGAACGCCGTTGGCGCCCAGCGGCAGTGGCAAGCCCGTCTTGGCTTGCCACCATTGCCCCAGGTCGACAACCAGGCTCAGATTCTGGTCGCCGTAGGTCAGCTGCCCTTCGTGAATGATCAGCCCGGCGTCGACCGATTCGCCCTGGTAGCTGCCGGCCTGGACGACGTCCAGGATCTGATCGAACGGAACCGTGACGTAGGTAAAATCCGGGCCCAGGCACAATCGCAGCGTCAGAAAAGCGGTCGTCAGTGTTCCCGGGACGGCGATGCGCGATCGGCGCAGAGCATCCAGCTGGGTTGGCTGCTGGGTCACCAGCATGGGGCCGTAGCCGTCTCCCATGCTCGCTCCGCACGGGCAGAGCGCATACTTGTCTGCCAGGAAGGCGTAAGCGTGCAGACTCAGTGCGGTCAGCTCCAACTCGCCGGCAAATGCCCGGCGATTGAGTGTCTCGATATCGACCAGCTCGTGCTCAAAGCGATATCGGCCCGTCGGCAGGCGATCGCTCGCGAGCGCAAAGAACATGAACGCATCGTCCGGATCGGGACTGTGGCCTACGCGAATCAATTGTGTCGGTGTCATCGAACCTTGCCTGAAATAAAGGGTCCGTGGGCATGATACAGCAGTCAGCTATCCTTGACGATGGCCGCTCAAGTGTGGGATCATCCGCATGGCACACCACGGCGCAGCTACTCTCGCCACGATAGCGACCGTTGGGCCGAAAGGACGAGCGAAACCCCGCCAGGCGCCGCCAACCAAAGTCGGGCGATTTGTGCTCCCAGGACCGACTCGCGCCAGTAAGAATGCGGATGACCGCCAGCACAGAAACGACAATTCGAGTCCTCGTCGTGGAGGAGAACGAACTCCACGAGGCCAACGTTCAGCGGTGGCTTGGCACTGCGGACAAGGGCCTGAGGACGATGGCAGTGGCGGGTACCGAGGCGGCTCACCGGATGCTGCGCCAGCAGCATTTCGATGCTGTATTGCTCGGACTGGGCACACCGGATATCGTCGGTTTTGGTGAGTTCTTGAAGCTGCGAGCCGAGCATCTGGACGTGCCGATCGTGGTCCTGGCGAATGCTCCCGACACGGCGCTGGCTATCCGGGCGATCGAGAACGGGGCTCAGGACTATCTCGCTCGCACTCACGCGACCGGCGAGCTCATCGCCCGGTCGCTTCGCTACGCCGTAACCCGGCATCGCCTGCAGTCGCAATTGCAGAGCAGCCAGCGCCAGCTGAACCTGCTGGTCGAGCAGTTACCGGCGATGCTGTGGACGACGGATGACGTATTGAGGATGACCTCATTTCGAGGACGGGAACTGCGGGCATTGAACGTCCAGCTGGCCAGTTGCCTGGGAAAGTGTGTCACCGAGTTGTTTGCCGCGGGACGTCTCTCGTCGACCGTGGGCGAGATGCACCGGCGGGCGCTGCTCGGCGAGTCGACCTCGGCCGACTGGGAGTGGAGTGGCCGCTGGCTCCACGCCCACGTCGAGCCGCTGACGAACAGCGCGGAGGACATCGTAGGAACCATCGGTGTCGCGCTGGACGTGACGGACGAGAGGAAGCTGAAACGCGACATCCAGGCCGCTCACCACGTGCAGCAGCATCTGCTGCCGGCGCGAGCGCCCAACCCGCGCGGGTTCGACATCGCGGGGCAGTGTTTTCCGGCCGACGACTGCAGCGGGGATTTCTTCGACTATATCTGGATGCCCAGCGGCCGATTGTGCCTGATCCTGGCCGACGTATCCGGCCACGGGTTCGGACCGGCAATCCTGGCGGCCGCGATCCGGTCGTATCTGCGGACCGCCGTCGTGTTGGGAAACGAAGTGCATGAGATGTTGGCCTTGGGCAATCGCTTGTTACACAGCGACGGCGATCTGACGCCATTCGCGAGCGTGTTCGCGGCGAGTGTAAATGTCGCGGAGCGAACGTTCCGCTATGGCAGTGCGGGGCATCCCGCCTATTTACTTCGCGCTAACGGCGAATCGACGCGGCTGGAATCGATGAGCGTTCCGATTGGGGTTCGCAAGGAAGAGCAGTTTGTCCTGTCGTCGCGGGTCCGGCTCCGCACGGGCGACATCCTGCTGCTGGTGAGCGACGGCGTGTTCGAGGCCCGATCCGCCGCGGGTGAGTATTTCGGCATCGAGCGCGTCCTGGCCACGGTTCACCAGCATCGCGACTGCGAAGCGGCCCAGATCGTTCAGAAACTGCACGATGCCGCCATCGAGTTCGCGGGCCGGAGATCGCTCGAAGATGATCTGACGGCGGTCGTCGTCAAAGTGACAGGGCAGCCCGAATCCCTGCGCGACACGTGGACGTCGCGAGAAACATGGTCGATTTGAAACATGGTCGCCGTGGTTGAACCCGTCAAGCGAATCGTGGCCATCCTCTGGCGCGATGCAGTCGCCTGTGCTGCGGCATCGGCGGCCCTCCGCGATGTGTGGGGTGACATCGACTTCTCTGGCTCCGACCATCCGTTTGATTGCACGGATTACTATTCCGCTGAAATGGGCGAGGGTCTGCTGCGGCGGATCGTCTCGTTCGACCAATTGATGGCGCCCGACCGCCTGGCCGAGGCCAAGCTCGGCAGCATCGCCATCGAACGGAGCATGTCGGCGGGCGAACGACGGCGCGTCAACCTCGACGTGGGGTACCTGGACGACAACAAACTGGTGCTGGCCAGTGTCAAAGCCGCGGGGCAGAAGATCTATCTGGGCCAAGGTATCTACGCCGACCTGGTGGCCCGTTACCGGCAGCGGCGGTATCAGCCGTTTGAGTGGACATTTCCCGACTTCCGCGATGGTCGCTATGATCCGGAGCTGGGCCGGATCCGGGCGCGGTACTTGGAGCAACTGCACGCCTGGCGGGCGAGTTGGTAGCCCCATTCACCAGAAAGGGGGCGGGCGATACGGCTAGCCGCCTACGCCCACGTTCTGGCGAACGTAGCTACGGGGCGGCCGCCTGGCGCTTCTTCTTCGCGCCCGCGTTTCCGGGGCGAGCGGCTCGCTCGGGCGGGACGTAGGTTTGGGCCTGCAGCCACGTCTCGTACCCCTTGGCGCGACCGCCAAGATATCGGTAGGTATCGAAGATGGAGCCGTTGCCGAGCGCTCGCGGGTCCTTTTCTTCGCGGAGCTTGGCGAACAGCAGATTGCGTAACTTCTCCATGACGGGTTTGTGAATCGGATCGTGGGCCAGGTTCCGCAGGCACTCGGGATCGTCCGTCATCCGGTAGAGAGCTTCCGTCGGCCGCTTGCCCAGCGCCATTTCGTAGAACTCGCCACCGATCGCCTTGAGCAATTCCTTGGTGGGGCTGGGATCGCAGTTGCCGAAATCGGTCTCGGGATTGCCAGCTGGCCAGCGCTCCGGGAAGAAGTTGTAGATATAGAGGAATTCCGGAGTGCGGATGGCCCGCACCGGGTATCCCCAGTCGTAGGGCCGGCCGATGTCATGGCGTTCTTTACCCACGAGCATTACGTTGCGGCCGCGATCGATCCAGCCCGATTGTTCCGAGCGGAGGATATCGGCGAGGCTGCGACCCGTCATCTGTTCGTGCAGGGGGATGCCGGCCAGTTCGAGGTAGGTGGGCGCTAGATCCCGCATGTTCACGAAGTCTTCGACGATGCGTCCTGGCTTGATAGCATCCCCCCAGCGCATTGCCAGCGGCAAGTGAAAACCGTCTTCGTAGATCTGTCCCTTGACGCGAGGAAAAGGCATGCCGTGATCGGACGTGATGACAATCAGCGTGCGGTCGAGTTCCCCCGCCGCGGCCAGGTGAAGCAGGGCCTGGCCGATGTGCTGGTCGGCCCACTCGACCTCAACCGCGTAGTCGAGCAGATCGGTGCGGACGACCGGTGTGTCCGGCAGGTAGGCGGGCGGTGTCACCTCCGCCAGGCTCTTGCCGGAGCGCGTTCCCGAATTCCATTCGTAGGCCCGATGTGGCTCGTTGAAACCCATCCAGAAGCAAAACGGCTTGTCCACGGGGCGCTGCTTGAGGAACGCCTCGAAGTTCCGGGCATAATTGTTCTTCCCGATGCCCGCGGCCGGCGGCTCCGTCTTGAATTCGTCGAAGGACGGTCCGGCCGGATTGCGCGAGAAACCGCCATTACGGAAATCGCCGGGGCCCCATCCTTTCCCCGTGACCCCCACGACATACCCCGCCTTCTCCAGCAGATCGGGATACACGGCGAACTTCGCGGGGAAGAGGCCATTATGGCAGCTGGCCTCTTCCAGCTGCCAGGAGTTGCGTCCCGTCAGGATGCTTGCCCGGCACGGGCTGCACTTGGGATTCGACGTGAACGCATTGCGAAACAAGATCCCTTCCCGGGCAACGCGATCGAAGTTCGGAGTCTTCACCCATGAACAACCGTATGCCCCGGCATGATTCCATCCCCAATCGTCGAAGATGATGAACAGGATGTTCGGCCGCGCAGGCAGATCGGCAGCCCGCGCAGGGGAACCCATTCCGGCCGCCACCAGGAATAATCCGAGAGCCAATAGCTTTCTCATGGGAACGACTCGCCTGCAAACGAGAGAACGGAAGAGCCAGCCCTGCCCGGGCTTCGGCCAGAGCGCGAGGTGCCAGTCTAGCCCAAACCGCGGGCGAGTTCCAACACGCCGAGCTCCGTCGCCGCGAGCAAGGGCGCGTCATGCCGTGCGCGGCGCCAGGTGCCTCGCGCGGCGGCTTCCGGCCCGGTCGAATTCGATGGTTTGTGGCTCGCGGGGCCGCTATGTTTGGAAGACGCGCGGGGCGCCGTCGCCCTGCCGCTTCGCCCACAGGCCGAGGCTGGCCATTCGCTGGCCGCTCGACAATCCCCGAGAGGTGCCATGAGTTTATCGGCTGACGTCACTGTAGCCCGCGCCGGAGAGGAATCGTTGCCGGAGCAGCGGCCCACGCGAGTTCGGTTTCTCGTCCTCGCCTTCCTGTGCTCGCTCGCCTTCGTTTTGTATCTCGACCGCGTCTGCATCTCGCAAGCCATCCAGCCCATGCAGGAAGAGTTGGGGCTGAACGAAAGCCAGTTCGGCGTCATCTTTGCCGCATTCACACTAGCCTATGGACTGTTCGAGATTCCCACGGGCCACTGGGCCGATCAGCTGGGTTCGCGCCGCGTGCTGACTCGCATTTCGATCTGGTGGTCGGTATTCACGGCCCTCACGGGTGCCTGTTTCGGTTTCTATTCGCTGGTCGTGGTCCGGTTCCTTTTCGGGGCGGGGGAAGCGGGTGCCTTCCCTAAT
This sequence comes from Pirellulaceae bacterium, assembly GCA_050186685.1. Classification (GTDB taxonomy): domain Bacteria; phylum Planctomycetota; class Planctomycetia; order Pirellulales; family Pirellulaceae; genus CAZFLF01. The sequence continues at coordinate 3,168 of JBFWYF010000104.1, read as the reverse complement.
GCAGCACGCGTCATCTCGCGCTGGTTTCCGCCGCTCGAACGCGGCCGGGCTCAGGGCATGTTCCAAACCACCGCGCTGATCGGTGGAGCCGGTTCGCAGGTGCTGGCCGCTTACCTCATCCGCGCCATCGGCTGGCGGTTCACCTTCGTCGTATTCGGCCTGGTTGGAATCGTATGGGCTGTGATTTTTTACTGGTGGTTTCGCGATGAGCCGAGCGACCACATTCGGGTGAACGAAGCCGAACGCGCGATCATCGGCACCGGCTCGACTCGACACGATCACACGGCCGGCATTCCCTGGGGGTATGTACTCACTCATCGAGGCATCCTGCTGCTCGCCACGATCATGACGTGCGCTTCGTTCAATTCGTATGTCTATTTTTCGTGGTTCTCGAAGTACCTGCAGGCCGGGCGCGGAGTCGAGCCGGTCCACGCCGGCTGGCTCTGCTCGCTCGTCCTGACCCTGGCGGCGTTGGGCACGATCAGCGGTGGCGTGATCGCGGATCGGGTAAAACGCACGGTCATGAACCCGCTGCGCTGGCGCCGATGGTGGGGCTTTTCGGCGTATGTGGCGGCCGCCTTGTTCCTGATCGCCGGTGTGATGGGCGAGTCGCCCCTCGTCATGGCCCTCGGTGCGGCGTTTTCGACGGCGGCCACGCACCTGACCAACCCCAGCTGGTGGTCCTGTGCCACCGACGTCAGCGGCCGGCATATCGGCGCGCTGTTCGGCCTGATGAACGGAGTCGGCGTCTTCGGGGCGATGTCGTCGCAGCTGCTATTTGGCAACCTCGCGGAATGGCGCAAGAGCCAGGGGTTTGAGGGCCGCGCCCAGTGGGATCCGGCGTTTTACGTGGTCGCCGCCGTGCTGCTGGTTGCCGCCGTCTGCTGGTTGTTCGTCGACACTTCGCGGCCCATCGGCAGTGCGGCGGAACACGATGCGCCGAAGAATCCCGCGTAGCGGAAGTCGCCAGACGCCGCCCAGAGCGGCGTCGTAAGACTTCCGTAGGCCGTCGCAGGTACCGGGCTCCCCCAACAGGTTGCGTCAGCGCCGAGCACTTACACAAGTGTCGGGGGAGGGACCGCGGGCCGGGGTAAGGGGAGCGGACTCGACTTGACCTCCTCTCACGGCGCTTCCAGCGTGACGGCCATGACGACCGGCACCGTGGGATCCTTGCCCTTGATCAAGTCGATCGTAGCAATCGGTTCACGACGCTGCGGCAAAATACTGAAGAACCGCACCTGCTGATTGCGCAGCGCAAAGGCGAACTTCGATCCCGGCACGTCCACGCGCCGGATGTAGTCCGCGAAATGCTCGCCGTTAAGCAGCAGATGATCTTCGACCTGCCCATCCTTGTACGTCAATCGCACCGTCATCGAGTGCGTACCCTTGGGCTCGGCCGGATATCCCCATCCGCTGATGCCGCTCAGAAAATGAATGGCTCGCGCCGGAGCGTGACACGGCAGCTGCACCGACCGCGGCATGCGGCGGGGAATGGTGCCATGTTCCCCTTGCAACATCACGACGTTCGGCATCCGATCGCCCTGGGGATCGACCAGCACAAACGGAATGCCATCCACGGTCTTGGGCGACCAGTCCGCAAATACCAGCCGTTCGACGGCGGCCGATTCCGAGTTGAACATCCCTTTCGTACTGACCACGGTCGCCACCTTGTCCAGCGGCAATGGCAGGTACTTGCCTCGCTGCGTCAGGAACTCGAGCAGATCCCCGATCTCACGGGGCGTATGCTGTTTCTCAAAGCCTTCCGGCATCAAGGATTTCGTCGAAGCGACTAGTTCGTCGATGTCCTCGCGCAGGATCGTGTGCCGTTTCGCTTCAGCGTCGACGAGCTCGATCGCCGTGCGAGTTTCCGATGCGAGCAGGCCATTGACCACGCGGCCATCGCCGGTCAGCACCGAGTAGATGCGGAAGTTGCCTTCAACGGAGCGGCTGGGGTCCATGATATGGATCAAGAGCTCGTGCTTCGGGTGGACGGCCATACCGGTGAGGTCGGGACCGATCCGAGTCCCCTCGCCGCTATGCGTATGGCACTTGGCACACGTCTTCAGGAAGACGGCCTTGCCGGCCTGCGCGTCGCCGGGATGGTCGGTGACGGAGAGCAGTTCGTCGATAACCTTCTGCCGATCGGGACTGGGCAGGCCGCCGCCGCGTTCGAGCAGGCCTCGGACTCGGCGAGCCAGCTCGCGGTTGGGATGGGACGAGAGGGCCAGTTTCTGGTCGAGCGTCAAGTCGCCAACCGGGACTTTGCCGGAGGCGAGGGCCTCGACCAGTGCGGTAGACCATTCCGCGCGTCCTAGAAGGGTGCGGATCCCGGCCGCGCGAGCCTGGGGCGTCCATTGAGCGAGCCGATCGGCAAACTGCATCCCCACGCCCGTCGCGCGGCTGCGTGCCACCGCACCGATCAGCCCCTCGGCCAGCGCCGGACCGATGCGCGGCGACACCAAGTCCAGCAGCGCCGACGCGGCGTCGGAATCGAGTCCCTGCAGTTCCATCAGCTGTTCGGCCGCCTGGATTCGATCGGCTTCCGAGGCGGATTCGTCGCGGACTCGCGTCAGGAACTCGGCGGAGATCTCGGCGGCAAAGGCGGCGAGCTTCTGGCTGCCCCAGCGCGAGCCGAGCGTCACCAGCTGTGCTCGAAGCGTTGGCGGCGAGCCCGCCAGAAGCTGGCCCAGCACATTCTCCAGAGGTGCATCCACCGCGGGAGTCCGGTCGCGCGGCCAGCCGGCGACCAGCCCGGCCACGACTTCGGTCGCCAGCGGGGAAGAGGCGATCGAGACGAGCGACTGAAGGACCGGTATGACCGTCTCGGCAGGACCGCCGCGAGCATAGTGTTCGGCCACGCGTCGGACTATCTCGCGGGCACCCGCCTGAGTCGCCGTGTCCGCTTGCCACTCGGCCAGTTGCACCAGGAATTCGCGATCGTGGCGGGCTGCCGCCGCAGTCAGCCCATCTCGGAGCCAGCGGTCGCCGACGTTGTCGGGGCGTCGAAGAGCAGCCAGCAGCCAGCGAGCCGCCTCGGGGCTGCTCGCCATCTCGGCACATGCCAGGCACGCCGCCAGCCGCACCTGAGGGTCACTGTCCTCGGCCGCCATGCGAGCGACGTCCGTAACCGCCTCGTCGCGAGGCAAGATCGGAAGAGCACACGACTGA
>JBFWYF010000103.1:0-12452 GCA_050186685.1 Pirellulaceae bacterium | reverse complement strand
TACTCGAAATGTCAGTGATGTGCGGATCATAAGAATCGAACCGAGCAATGACCGGACCATATATTGTCCCGTGTTTCGAGCCAGTTGCACGCTAACGGAAACGGAATTGTTTACGAAGTACGAACACGCAAAGTTCGCGGCGAGGGACACAAGTCGCTCAAATGCCCGGCTCAACGGACTATCTCAATTTCGACAGTTCTGTTGCAGCACGGTGATTTGACCGAGCAGCAATAGGCCCTTTTCATGCAGCAGATCGGCTCCGCCTTCGTAGCATCAGGGGTGACCTCGGCCTTCGCCAATAAATCGACTTTCGCCTCTTTACCGCAGCACGTAGCCTTCACACTGCAGCAGTACGCACGTTTCATACAGCAGATCGGTTCCGACTTAGTATATTTGTCGAGACGGAAACAAGGTCCGGCGACTTGGTGACGTCAGATATTTCGATCATCAGGGTCTTACCGCAGCAAGGTGATTTAATCGTGCAGCAGTAGGTACGTTTGTCGCAGCAAATCGGTTTCGCGGCTTCATTGGCAATTGGCAACAAACGATGCGGGGATCAATTCGGTAGCGGCTTCTCTTCCGCAGCACGTCGCCTTGATCGAGCAACAGTAGGCTCGCTTCATGCAACAAGTCGGACTCGTATCCGATTTGTCATCGGCTATGCACACTGCGGTGAGGCACAAGCTCAACGCCACAATTCTGAATGCGGTTGCCATGGTTTTGATTCCCAGAAGAGGAGTAAGGATTGGGATTACGTTCCACTCTCTTACGCATGCCGCATACCAACAGAAAATCGGCGGAATCTTCGCAAAAAGCAGTGCAACACCAAGTGTGCAACGTGCGGAATTGCACAGTGCCGTGCGGAATTACGACAGTTCAGGCGCGACGCGCGAAAAAGGCCGTACGGACACTCAAGCCCATGACACGGTGAACAACCCGACCGGCACATGAAAATGGATGCAGATGCACAAAGAGGTTGATAGAGTCAGTTGCAATAGCACCGACGTACTACATTGAGAATCGGGGATACGCAACGATGAGAATTTAAAGGCCTCTTTCCGCGCCTTCAATCGTAAATCCTGAGCCGAGAGCGCGCCAGTGGTAGACGTCAACATCTGAGGTATTTGACATCCTCTTCCCGACTCTGCCTTCAATTCTGCCGGTGTCCGCATCAGTTTTGTATTCAGAAGAATGCTTTTGCTTGACCGAACGTTGCACGCTTCGATGGCACACCGAGTAGATACGCCAAAGATCCTTTCCCGCTCTGGTCCAAGACCCCAACGCAGACTCGGTCGCTCTTTCTCAGCGCTTTGGTGGCGCCCACCTGGCGCACATCGCCGCATCACATGTTCAAAGGCCAACCCATGTTCGCGTGCGTTGCGGCTTACCGACTAATCACTGGGTTATGCATCTCGGAGGAAATCCGCCTTTGTCACAGATCTGTCACAGAACCCTTGCGAACGCATGGAAAACGCCTAAGATTTTGGAAACTGTGGAAACGCCGAGAGAGGCGTGTGACGTGATAAAAACCACGTGAAAAGAGCCACAAAACACGAAAAAGTCCTTCATTTCCAGTTCATGTCTACGGAACCGAAGGTTGCAGGTTCGAGTCCTGCTGGGTGTACTCTTGCTATCGAACGACATTCGTTCTCATCCGCTGCCGAGTCATTGTCTTTAACGACTTGCGGCCAGCCCTCAACCCTGACCTGAGAACACGGGATTCGCCGAATTTGGCACGGTCTGCGGCTGCACGTCAGGAACCGTCAAAGGTCCTGCATCTTAGTGCGGTTTCCACGGTGTCGTAGGCGAATGTCACGCGAGAGCCGTCGGGACAGCGCGTCGGCGTGCGTAAAATGAGTCCTGGACCCTTTTCCCGTCTGTAGTGGGGGCGGCGAGGTCGACGCGTGTCCCTCGAGTGGGACTTGCCGGTCGGGGCGAACAAAGGAGAAAGCTGCAACAGCTGAACGCTCCCGGGCCGGCTCTGGGCTGGCATCGGCGGCAACCGGTGGCATAGCAGAAAATGCCACAATTCGGTGCGCTACTCTACTTCGGCCCTGTGCCTGGCGAGTCAGCGGCAAACAGTCGGGGCGCGACCGGAGCCGCAGAGGGACGGCTGGGAAGCACAATTTGGTCGCGTAGCGACACCACAGCCGCCTTCGCTTCCCGGCCCCCGAGCGGCGGGGCAGCGGCGCAGGGAGCGTGGGCCCCCGACTGGTTGCCTTGATGCGTCTCCAAGCCCCCCCTACAGGGACTAGATGCGGTTTGGTAAGGTTGAGTTTGTTTAGATCAAATTCGTCTTGCCTGTGTGGACCCGAGGAGTCACGCGATGCAGAAATTGAAGACGTATCTTCGCATCAAGGAGGCGGCGGAGTTTCTAGGGGTTTCACCGAACGCCACGACCATCATCGTTTCCCCGGCTTTGGACTTTCGGCAGAAGGCAAAAAAGGGTTCCGGTCATCCGTTGGCGATGATTACTTGAAAAGCTCAGGGGTTTTTGCAGTTGTCGCGCAGCTACTTCGAATCCAAGCAATTGTCGCAAGTTGGCCTGATGCCGAGAAATGGGATATACTCCGTACATGAACCGGACAGTCGCGACGCACATTGAACTTCGTCAAAACCGCGAGGGAAAGCCACGCGCGTTCATCGCCGGAACGCGAGTCCGCGTACAGGACATCTATGCTCAAGCAGAAGTACAAGGGCATACCCCTGAGGAAATTGTGGACGGGCTGCCACATCTCACCCTCGGCCAAGTTCACGCGGCCTTGTCCTACCTTTACGATCATCGCGAGCAGATTCTGAACGAGCTCCGCGAGGATGAGGCGTTTGTGGCAGAGATACGTAAGCAACTCCAAGCTGGCCAGGCCAACTCCCCCCGTTCCCGAAACACCGGTTCCTAGCTCGTGCTCCGATTCCATTTGGACGAGCATGTTTCCCACGCCATCGCCCGTGGCCTTTGGCGCCGGCACATCGATGTCACGACGGCCTCCAGCGCTGGTTTGCTCCAGGCCACCGACGAATCACACCTTGCCTAGGCTCTCAAGGATGGGCGCGTGATTTACACGAATGATGCCGATTTTCTAAGCCTGGCGACGAGCGGTGTTCAACATGCCGGCATCGTCTACTGTTCGCCTGGTTCTCGCTCGATTGGCGACGTTATCCGCCGCCTAGCCCTGATGCACGCATGCATGCAGCCCGACGAGATGATGAATCGCGTTGAGTTTATGTAACTCGGTGGGACGTTTCCGATTCTTGCCTCCGATCGCTGCCATCTGTCCTCCGCCGACAATGGTTCTTACACGGTGGTGAGTTGCCGCGTCGGCCCTCTCAGCCGCTCACACTTGCCTTAGAAAGTCGCCGAGTCCCCGAGCTAACGGAACGCCCTACGAGTACGTAAGTCAGGTGTTTTGTTCGATCAGCTGCTCCCGCCACTCCCGCGGCTGGCAGTATCCGATTCGGTTTTCACGAGGCCCATTTCTCCACTGCACGCCACTGGGCCTCGTTTTCTTCAGGCCGCGTCCAATCAGTTACGTACCCGCCGCAGTCAGGATTCTCTCCGGCGTCCCAACCTGAATACCCTGATAGCGTTGGAAATCTGCGTCATTGAACGTGAGCAAGTTGGAAATGCCAAACACAATCATGACTGCGACGAGTCGTGCGTCATGCACCGACACACCCGTGATCTGATGCGTCACCAGCAGGCGGCGCCACTCGGCATACGCCCCAGCGGTAAACGGCAACACCGCCCCCAATCGTTCGATCACCCTTGCCCGTTCATCGACCACCGCAACCGGCAACGCAAATCCCCCCCGCGCGCCGGCAGGCCGAGTAGCGACATTCCAGAATTCCGCCATGTTTTGCGCGGTCGTCACTAGGTTGTGGCCATTCGCCCAGACCTTACGAAGGGCGCGAAAGATGACTCGTTGCTGGGGAACCGAACGGTCAAAGGCCCGAAGCAAAACTCCGGTGTCCACCAGATACTGCATGCACCCACTCCGTGGTGTCAGTCGTGGTCGCGATAGATGTCAGCTCGCGAGAAGTCGGCGGGTAGGGACGGCCCATCGGTGCTCAACGCCACGATTTGTTGTTCAATTTCGTCCCATGCGGGTCGCTTTGGCGGCTCTTCGTATGGCAGTAGCGTTCGCACGTATTCGCCAACCGTCATGCCCGCACGCTTGGCCTGATCTTCAGGTCCTGAGCGGTCGTTTCGTCAACTTGGATAGCTGGTCAGGACTTATTTCGAGTGCCTCACAGACCGCCCGAATGATTTCCGCTTGCCCAAGGGGAGTTTTATTGCTTGTCGAGTTGCTGGCTTCGGCCGTCGGTTGGTCGGGCGGATCAACTCACGCATTCGATCCGCAAATTGTTCGGACCCGAGAATCCATCCATCGATGGCCTTTTCAAACGGCGAAGGTTCGCGGTGGATCAATCCCGCTTCCATTGCGTCCGGTATGCACTTTCGGAATAGTCAAGTCTGTCACTCCTCAGGAGCTATCATGTGGCCACCGCCGAGCCGCTGCCGATTTACGACGAATTGCTGGATTTGTTTGCGGAAAGCGCGGACCTGGACCGGTTGTTGGCGTTTCGTCTGCCTCCCGAAAGACAACAGCGTCTGGAAGAACTTTTGCGCAAGAACCGGGAAGGCACGCTCGCCGAACGCGAACGCGGCGAATTGTATGAGTTCGAGCGACTGGAACACCTCGGTCGAATGCTCAAAGCTCGCGCGCGGCAAAAGCTCCAGCCATGAGTTCACGGCCGTCCGCCGAACTACGTCGGCAGGTGGTCGAACGCGCGTGCAATCGCTGTGAGTATTGCTTGATCCACCAGGACGACGGTGTCGCGGCACACCAGATCGACCACGTGATGGCGGAAAAGCACGGCGGCGAAACAACTCTCGCAAACCTGGCCCTCTCGGAACGTCGCGAGCTAACTGCAGCCGGACGGCTGCCTCCACGGGATGCATCGGGTTAGTCCGTGGTTGGTGGCGCCTGCGAGCACATTTTATTAGCGACCTCTCCTGTGGGATGGGCGCTGGTAATGGCGGCAGAAACTGCGGAAGACGTCATTCGGGCCAGCATGGAGAAGAACGACTGACAGGTCCACGATTCCTACGGCCGCGAGTACCCTCGATGGCTCTCTGCGGGCCGGCGCCTCCGCGTGAGACCCATCGGCGGGCGAACCAGCCGTTCCACACGGAGCCGCGGGCTGCGCGGTGCCCGAAGACCGGGATCATTCGCCGCGGCCCGGTGAACGGTGCCGTTCCTAGCCCACGCTCTTGCAGAGGAGGTGTACGAGTCCACCTGCCAGGCCCGTGGCCAGCGACACGAGCAGGCCCACTGCGCCTGCCGTTTCCCAAGCTGGTCCGCCGCAAAACCAGAGGAATAGCGAGAGCAATGTCCCGACAGCACCGATCCCCATGCCGATGGCGAGGATCGAATCCACGGCGGTTACGAACCAGGGGCGCGGCGGCTGTCCCGCCAGGCACCGCACCCGCCGCATCACTTGCTGCACCGTCGCAGCCGTTTCTTCGACGGTCACGAGCAGGGCAAGCTCGGCCGGGGAAGCGTCAGGGAACAGCCTACGAAGGCGGTACCGGAGTCGCTGCCGTTGCAGGAGACTCCCAAGCCATTTCACGGCGACGCTGATGGCATAGGGCACGGCCACCACGGCGATGCCACCAACGACAGCAATCAACACCAACCCGCCCACAAGTAAGACGGCCTCCGCATCGTAGCGTCTCAGCGTCACGCCCCCGACCGCCGCGACACTGACAACCCCAGTCGCCGCCAAGGCGACGAACCGCCCTTTCGATCGCGGGAATGGCGGCTGAGTGTTCTCGGGAGCTGTCGGGGAGAATGCCTGTTCTTCGGCCATGTCGAGTCGTGCCCTCCTCGTCCGATGAGCCGGCGGATCAGTAGCTTTTGCCGCCTCCGGTATTGTACGACCACGATTCACTGGTCCACAGGGCCCAGTACGCATTGTCCTGCGCACGACTCGCAAACCGGTCCATTGTTAGCGATGGCTGACCGTGGACTGGACCCTTGTTTACTCGCTCTGCATTTCCCGTTGCAGCCAGGCGCGGGCGTAAGACCAGTGGCGGTCGGCTGTCGCTGGCGATATTCCCAGCGCGGCGGCTGCTTCCGCATTGGTCAGACCGGCAAAGAACCGCAGCTTGACCAGTTCCGCCTTCGGGGCATCCCGTTCCTCGAGTTTCCGCAGTGCCTCGTCCAGTGCCACCAGCTTGTCGCAACGATCGTCGGCCAGGATTAGGTCCAATTGGATTTCGACCCGTTCCCAGTCCCCGCCCCGCTTGAGCGACTGACGCTGCCGTGCCCGTTCGATCAGAATTCGCCGCATGGCTTCGGCAGCCGCGGCGAAATAATGGCCGCGACTGTTCCAGGGAGTGGCTGGGTCATCGCCGACGAGCCGCAGGAACGCCTCGTGCACGAGAGCCGTAGCCTGCAGCGTCTGGCTGGACGGCTCGTGAGCCAATTTCGATTGCGCCAGTCGCCGCAACTCGTTGTACACCAGCGGCAACAGCTCCCCGGCCGCCAGCGGGTCGCCTTGCTGCATCGCCGTGAGAATACGGGTCACGTTGTTCATGGCGGATCGTCACGGCCTGGTTCCATCACGATTATTGCTCCGCCGGTGTATCTCCCGAACTAGCCGGCTGCTCAGAAGGGAGCCAGTCCTGCATCCGCTATTTGAATCCATTTTCCTTCTCTGTTGCGTTGCGCTTAGTAGTCGGTGTAGTTCGCGATTGTCCGCTACACGAATGCCTCCCGGCACACCCTGAACGTCTCCAATGCTATAGTCCTGACTCGTGCCAGCGATTGAATGCTTCGCTCAGGGCTCGTACGCGCGCCGGATCGCGAGACGCGAGGTCGTTCAGTTCGGTACGATCCGCGTCGAGGTCATAAAGTTCCCAGGCGCCGTCTCGGGATGCCACGAGCTTCCATTTGCCCTCCCGGACGGCCCGATGGCCGGAAGTGGCCCAGAACAGTCGTTTCTGCCCCGCTCGCTTCTCACCGCGTAACACAGGCAACAGGCTCTGACCGGGCAGTGGCAAAACGCGGCGCGAGTCAAACTCCGTGGGATACGGGATGCCCGCGACATCCAGACAGGTCGCCGCAATATCGGTAATGTGCGATAACTCGGGCGAGATGGAACCCGCGCTGGAAACGACTGCGGGCCACCACACGACCAGCGGCGAAGCAATGCCGCCTTCGAAATTCGTCTGCTTATGCTGCCGAAAGGGCGTATTGGACAGATTCGCCCACGCCGGGCCCGCGGTGACAAAGTTGTCGGCCGGACCGGGCCAGATGTCAGGCTTGTTACCGACCCGTGTGGGTGTGCCGTCCACACGCCAGGTTCGCCCGGGCTTATCGAGTTGTGAATTCACGGGCTGCTCGGAGGCACCGTTGTCGGACAGAAAGAAGACGAGCGTATTGCGGTCGGCACCAGCGCGGCGTAAAGCCTCCATGATACGTCCCACGCTCTGGTCGAGCGCATCGACTTGTGCGGCAAAAACCGCCATGCGTTCCGCCTCCCAGTCCTTGAATGGTGCGTCCTGCCAGGGGCCGGCTCGACTATCTCGCGGTGAAAGCTTTGTTCCCTGTGGAATCAACCCGAGCTCGAGCAGGCGGCGATGCCGCTGTGTCCGCGCCGCATCCCAGCCCAGCGAACGATACAGGTCCCGGTACTTGGCAATGTCCGCTTCCTTGGCATGTAAGGGCCAGTGTGGCGCATAGTGGGCCATATAAAGAAAAAACGGCCGGGCACCACGCGCCGCCTCGTCAATGAATTGCTCGGCAAACTCGGTGATAACGTCCGTCTTATAGCCGTTCTGGCTGGGCAGCTTGAACGGTTGGCCATCCTGGTAGAACGGCGTGTTATGCACGTCCTTGAAGTAATTGCCAGGACCCGTGTGCCCCGTGCTGCCCAGATAGCGATCCACAAACTTGCTGATGTTGGCCGGATCATGCCACTTCTCCGCCGTGACCATGTCGAGCCGCCCTGTCGCACCCGTGCGATAACCGGCTCGCTTGAGTAGCTCGAACAGCGTCACACACCGGTCGTTGAGCAGTCCCGTCCACGCGGTGATGCCGACGCGGTGTGGATACTGGCCCGTCATCAACGCCGCTCGCGAAGGGCCACAGAGAGCGCAATTGTAGAATTGGGAGAACCGCAGTCCCGCGGCCGCCAGACGGTCGAGGTGGGGCGTTTGAATCTCACTGCCGTAGCATCCCAGATCGGAGAACCCCAGATCGTCAGCCAGGATGATCACGATGTTGGGACGCGATGCACGAACCGGCTCGGCGGCGCGAGTGGCGAGCGGCAGGAGCAATACGATCGTGGTCCAGGCGAGTCGCATGGCGGTGGAGCGCGTCATCGGTCCCTCCGTTGCGGATTAGTCATCAAGGCGCGTTCGATCAGCATATGCCGCGATGAACCCTCGTTCGCCCGTCTTCCCGTAGCCTTTGCCAACGTTCCGCCGAACTGCCCATGGGCCCCTGGTTTCGCAATGCGGCCGCCAGAAGGGCTCAACACTATCACGCTGAATCTCGGTCCACAACGAGACCAGCGCTCGGGGCCGCGCCCCGCGCCCACACTTCCTCAATTCTGGGAGCTACGTAACCCGTCGGCTACAATTGCCGTTCATTTCCGTGCAGGCAACGCCGCGAGGAGAGTCTCATGACGACAGAGTCCGACTCGGAGAAGGTTGCGCGATTTGAAGCCGCCTTGCAGCTCTGGATCGAGCGGATTGCCCAGGATCGCTACGCGCTGGCCGTGATGCTCGTGGGCAGCCTGTCAGCGGAGACGATTTGGAATCGCGAATCGCTGGTACTATGGATCATCGAGGCGGACGGCGTCAGCCGCCGCCTACGAAGCGACGGGAACGACGAACGCATCTATCGCATCTTCACCGAAAACGGCATCAACATCCACGCCGAGGTCATTCCTCGCAGCCGTTTCAAGCAAATGGTCGAAGGCTCGTCGCGGACCGCCTTCTCGTGCAACTTCTTTGCAGAACGAAAAATCGTCTACAGCAAGGATCCTTCGATCGCGGGCTGGTTCGAGCAGGCCAATACCGTGGCGACGAAAGACCGGGAGCGGGAGCTGTTGACTTTTTCGACGTGGACCATTCACGCCCACCGGCACGCCCAGAAACGACTGGAGATCCAAGGTGACCTGGAACTCGCCCAGCAGGAGGTACTCGGGGCAGCGCACAGTGTCGCCCACACCGAAATCATCCGCCGCGGACAGGTGTGCGAACACGATGTCATCTATAAGGCGATTGAGGGGAATCCAAAACTCTTCAAGGTGATCTACAACGACGTGCTGGCGAAAGGAAAGAATCGCAAAGTGTTGACGGCGGCGCTGGCAGCCATCGATGGTTACTTGGATCAGCATTATCAGGCGCACCTGAAACCGCTATTGAGTTACCTCACGAAGGAAAACCGAGTGGTACCGCTCTCGGAAATCAGCGACCACTTCGCCACGTCGCAGGTTTATCCTTGGCATCTGGAATCGGCGTGTGAGTGGCTGGAGCGGAAAGGTCGTGTGGAAAAGCTCTCGGCTCCTTTCAAGCTGACGAAGCGCAGCATCGAGCAGGTCGAAGAGCCGGCGTATTTCCTGAGCACCGCGGCGAAGCCGACTCGGAACAAGCCTGCGGACACGGCGAAGAAGGCGGCCACCCGTAAACCACGCAGCTGACAGTCCCCCTACCACACCACGAGACCGACCACCGCCATGCGCACGACGATCGAAGTTCGCGGAGCGCGCGAAAACAACCTGCAGAACGTAAGTTTGGAGATTCCACGCGATAAACTTATCGTCGTCACGGGCATGAGCGGTTCGGGGAAATCGTCGCTCGCCTTCGACACGATCTACGCCGAAGGACAACGGCGGCTGCTGGCCTCGATGTCGACATTCGCGAAACGCTTCGTGGGGCAGCTGAAGAAGCCGGATGTCGATGTCGTGAACGGCCTGTCTCCGGTCGTTTCGATCGATCAGAAAACCACGGGCGCCAATCCGCGCTCGACCGTGGGCACGATGACCGACATCTCGGATTACTTGAGGATGCTCTACGCTACGATGGGCACTCCGCACTGCCCGCTCTGCGCGGAGCCGCTCGCGATTCGTTCAGCCAACGGGATGATGGAGCATCTGTTGTCGCTGCCGAAAGGGACCGAGGTCGAGGTCCGCGCGCCGGTCTTCAAGATCTACGGCGAAGATTACGACTATCTGTTTGAGCAGATCCGAGTCAACGGTTATCGCCGCGCGCGGATTGACGGGAAACCTCGCGACTTGGGGGACAACCTCGAACTGGACGAGGATGAGGAACACACGATTGAGGCGGTGATCGACTCGTTCGTGGTCGCACCGGGGATCGATCAGCAAGTCGTCACATCGCTCGAGCACGGCCTGAAGCTCGGCGATGGGCTATTGGGTTTTCACATCGTAAAACCCAAGCAGCTCTCGCCCACGCTCAAGAAGTTCTACGACGGCTTTGGTTGCTCCAGGCATCACCTGGTTGCCGGAGTGATGCATCACGGCCAATTCACCTTCAACGACCCTTCCGGCGCGTGTCCGACGTGCGCCGGCATTGGCACGGCGATGCGGGTCCATCCCGCGCTCCTGGTCCCCGATCCGACACGCACGCTCAATGAGGGCGCGTTCGTCCACGCGGCGCTCGGCAATACCAAGGACAGTTGGGGCGGTCGAGTCCTGCACAGTCTGGCGGTCCACTATGGATTCAGCCTCGACACACCCTTTCAGGATCTCGCACCGAAATACGTCGACATTCTGCTGCATGGAACGAAAGGCGAATTGTTCGAAGTCGTCCTGCCGCCCGGAGCGAAGCAAGGGCAACAGCACGCCGGCAAGAAGATGAAGTTCAACGGCGTCGTTGGTCAACTCGAACACAACTATCGCTGGTATCGCAAACAAGGAACGTCGAATGCCGGCATGGATGAGTACCTGAAGAAAGTGATGGTCGAGTACGACTGTCCCGAGTGTGGCGGAGCACGGCTAAAACGGGCCCGCCGGCTAGTGACTGTGGCGAACCGCAGTCTCCACGAAATCGGCCAGATGCACCTGGTCGAATTGCTGGGCTTTCTGAAAAGCATCAAGCCTACCACGCGGCAACGGGCCGTCGCCGATACGATTTTGAAAGAAGTGTCGACACGGCTGGAACTGCTGATCGAGATCGGCCTGGACTATCTCAGCCTGAACCGCGGCTCGTCGAGCTTGTCTGGCGGCGAGTCCCAGCGCATTCGCCTTTCGTCGCAGATCGGGTCGGGCTTGATGGGCATGCTGTATGTGCTGGATGAACCGAGCATCGGGCTGCACCCGAAAGACAACGCGAAGATGATCGCCACGCTGCAGAGACTGCGTGACATGGGGAACACGGTGCTGGTAGTCGAGCATGACGCCGATACGATTCGCGCAGCCGATCACGTGATCGAGATTGGTCCCGGTCCGGGTGTGCATGGCGGCAAGGTCGTGGCCGAAGGATCGCTCCCTCAAGTCCTGGCGGACAAGAAGTCACTAACCGGCAGCTATCTGAGCGGCAAACGCGTGATTGGAACGGCTCGTCCCCGACGGGCGGCCAATGGCAAGATGCTTACCGTCCGTGGTGCTCGCAAGAACAATCTCCGCAATATCAACGTTGAGATCCCGCTGGAGCAATTTGTATGTGTGACGGGCGCCTCCGGTTCCGGCAAGAGCTCGCTGATTCACGAGATTGTACAAAAACAGCTTGTTTCGGTACTGCACGACAGCCGAGTGCTCGCGGGCGAGCATGACTCCCTGACCGGATACGAACATGTCAGTGATGTAATTAACATTGACCAGTCACCCATCGGGCGTTCCTCGCGCTCGAATCCGGCGACCTACATCGGCTTCTACGACGCGATTCGCAAGTTGTTTGCAGAAACGACGGAAGCCACACGGCGCGGCTTCACCGCTTCGACGTTCAGTTTCAACGTCAAAGGGGGGCGGTGCGAGGAATGCTCCGGCGAAGGCACGATTACCACCCAGCTCTCGTTCATGCCGGATGTGGAAGTGACCTGTCCGACCTGCAAAGGAGCACGCTACAACCAGGAGACGCTCGAAGTCACCTATCACGGCAAGAACATCGCCGAAGTGCTCAACCTATCGGTCGAGGACGGTGTGGCGTTCTTCGCCGATCAACCGACGATCGCCCACAAAATCAGCGTGCTGAAAGAGCTGGGGCTGGGCTACATCACGCTCGGCCATCCTTCGACGATTCTTTCAGGCGGCGAGGCGCAGCGCGTCAAACTGGCCGCCGAGTTGGGCAAGCTGAAGCGTGGCAATCACAACGTCTACATCCTGGACGAGCCCACCACGGGGTTGCACTTTGCTGATATCGACCGGCTCTTGGACAGCTTGAATGGGCTGGTCGAAAAAGGGCACTCGGTCATTGTGAT
>JBFWYF010000102.1:0-12593 GCA_050186685.1 Pirellulaceae bacterium | reverse complement strand
GACCAACTCAGTTGTTCGGGAGATAGTCCGCGAAGTGACGCCACCTCGAATGCTCCTTCGGGAGGTTCGTTCACGCCTTCCGGCAAGACGCTCGATCGCTGGTACGTCTGACTGAGCAGCATCTCGCGCAGGAGTGCCTTCAGGTCGAACTGGTGCTCGATGAACCAGCGTTCGAGATGATCGAGCAATTCTGGATGCGAGGGAGGATTTGTCTCGTGATGCAGATCGAGCGGATGCACGAGTCCGCGCCCCATCAGCATTGCCCACAGGCGATTAACCATGTTCCGTGAAAAGCCCTGCGTTTCGGCTCGCGGCAGGAGTTCGGCCAGTTTCAGCCGCCGACTGTAAGCCGGAACGCCGCGATCTTTGGGGCCAGGCTTGACCAGGTATTCGTTGCCCTTTTCCCATTCCGGATCGGGGATCATCACACCGCCCGGAAGCCGCGGATTGGTCTCACCACTCTGAGCCGTGAACACCGACACAAACGTCGCTTTGCCTATAGCCGATTCACCGACCAGTGACAGGTTCTTGTCGTTATCGCGAAACGCGGTTACTCGTTGGAGGAACGCGTAGATCCCGTAGTAGTCCGCCTGTCGATACGAATCGATGCGCGGGTCGTCGTGGCATTGCGCACACTGCAAATCGATGCCGAGAAACAACCGGCCGACGTCGCGTGTGAGCTGATGCGCCGACACATCGCGCACCAGGAAGAACTTCACTCCAGCGGCGTGCCGTTCATCGGTCCCATCGCTGCTAAGGATATCGCGGACCACTTGATCCCAGGGCCGATTTTCCGCGACCGCCTCGGTGAGATACAACCGCCACTTTGCGGCCGGAACGTCATAGGAGGTGATCGTAGGAATCCGGCGTTCGATCAGCATCACGTCGAGCACTCGAGCCGCGTGAATGGCATGATCGGAGCTTGTGAGCAGTCTGTCGATCAACCGCTGCCGCTTATCCGGCGTCGCGTCGTCCAGGAACTTCCGAGCGAGATCGGCAGTCGGAATGACACCGGTCAAATCCAGGGAAACTCGCCGTAGAAATTCCGCATCACTGCTGACGGAAGCCGGAATCAACTTCAATTCGACCAGCCGCTGCGCGATGAATTCGTCGATCTGTCGATTCAACGGTGCCGCCGTCTCGTCGGCTGCGGCACGTTGAGGTTGCAACCCCTGTGCAAGACACAACAGGCAAACGACATGGCACGTAGTCCGGCAGAAAATATTCATTCGCTCTCCTGCGACAGATCGAACGCCAGCGGGTACTGCTGGAGACGCTCGCGACGGTGTGCTTCGCCGAAAACCTCGTCAGCCATCGCATCAGTCTATCGAGAAGTTGACGCAATGAAATGCGGTTCGAGCGCGCCTGGTTCAGGCCACGCGACACCCGACTCGCCCCTGCGAGATCCTCGAAGGCATTCGCTCGCTCGCGAACCCTCATTCGATGCCTTCATCAACCAGGAATTGCTGCTCAACCACAGGCGGAGCAGCGCGACCCGCTTGCGATCCTCCGCCAGGAAACGATCTCGACGGCCGTCGGCGGCGTCGCACTGGCTCGGCCGGCGGAGCCAGTGCCACACCAGTCGGGCCTGAGCGGCTTCCTCTGCGGTCCCCGCGGCCTCTGCGGGAGATTCTTCTTGCGAACACTCGTTTCCCGTGGGGACACTGGCGGAGCCAGTGCCACACTAAGTGAGGACACTGGCGGAGCCAGTGCCACACCAGCGTTTCCCGTGAGGATACTGGTGGAGCCAGTCGGGCCTGAGCGGCTTCCTCTGCGGTCCCCGCGGCCTCTGCGGGAGATTCTTCTTGCGAACACTCGTTTCCCGTGGGGACACTGGCGGAGCCAGTGCCATACCGGGTGAGGACACTGGTGGAGCCTGCGAGCCTAGAACAATTCAGGCAGTGGCTGGTGTCCATCGACGAGGTATTGCGGGCGGCCGGCGAGGTCGTGCAATTTCGTCTCGGCATCGATGCCCAGGAAACGGTACAGGCTGGCGTGGACTTCGCCGAAGTGGACGGGGCGATCGGCAATCGCTGCCCCGAGTCGGTCCGTGGCCCCGATCACCTGTCCGGTGCGAAAGCCACCCCCGGCGATCAATCCGCCGCCAACCTGCGGCCAGTGGTCGCGGCCGGCGTCCTGGTTGATCTGCGGCGTGCGGCCGAACTCACCCCACGCCACCACCGCCACGTCGTCGCTCATCCCGCGCTGATGCAGGTCCTCGATCAAGGCGGAAAGTGCCCGGTCGAAAATCGGCAGATGCGTGTTCTTCGCCTCGCGAAAGTTCTGGCTGTGGAAATCCCAGCGGCCGAAGTTCAGCGTGACCACGCGCGCTCCGGCTTCCACCAGCCGCCGCGCGAGCAGGAAGTGCTCCGGATTCCGCGGCGCGCCGTCTCCGTAGTTCTTCGCATCCCCCTTGCCATACCGTTCGATGACGGCCGGGTCTTCCCGCGATAGATCGAACGCCTCGGCCAGCTTGCTCGACGTCAGGATACCCAGGGCCTGGGCGTTGATCTCGTCGATTCCTTGCAGCGTGCCGCGCGCGTCGATACCGCGCCGCAGGCGGTCGAACGACTGAAGCAGTTTGCTGCGATCGTTCAGGCGTTCGTGCGGAATCGCGTTGAGAACCATGTCGGCCTTCGCCGGCCCGGACGGCCGAAATGCCGCATGGCCAACGCCCAGGAACCCCGGCAAACCCGGCGAACCATACGGAGGGTGACCGGCGTCGGGAGCCAGCCCGACGAACGGCGGCACCGCCGGATCGGCCGGCCCGCGCAACTTGGAAACTACCGGACCGATCGCGGGCCAGCCGCCCGGCGGCTGATTAACGAACGACCGCCCCGTGTAGCAGATGAACGAATCGTGCGCCCCATTGGGCGATCCGTACACCGACCGTAACGGAACACACCGGTCCATGATCTTCGCCATGTACGGCATGTGCTCGCAGATTTCGATTCCCGGCACGTTCGTGGCAATTGGCCGGAACTCGCCGCGGATCTCGGCCGGGGCATCCATCTTCAAGTCATACATGTCCTGGTGCGGCGGAGCGCCGACCATATAGATCATGATCACCGACTTACGCGACTGCCGGATTCCAGCGGCCCGTTCCGCCCGCAGAAGTCCTGGCAGCGACAGGCCTCCCATCCCCAGCGCGCCGATCTTGAGAGCCGTGCGGCGAGACATCCCGTCACACAGCCGCTGTTTCGTGCCCGTAATCCTCAGCATCTGATAGTCCTTTCGCTGGTGGTATCAACATTAGGCTTCGCCCGTACCGGCCGACGCGGGGCGTATGTCCCTTCGCCGCATATCGCGATCAGGGCTTTGTCGAGCAGTCCGGCGGCGTTCAGGGACGCTTCGTACTGCCAGATATTATGACCTCAGATCAGTTCTCGAATCGGCATGCGATGATCAACCAGATACTGCGGCCTTCCCGCCTGATCGGGAATGGTCGCGTTACCGACATCGATTCCGAGCCGGTGGTAGAGCGTGGCGAAGACTTCCTGGTAATGGACCGGGCGGTCCTGCGGGACTTCGCCGAGTCGATTCGTCGAGCCGATGACCTGGCCCATCCGCATCCCGCCCCCGGCCAACAGGCAACACGACACCTGAGGCCAATGGTCGCGGCCGCCACCTGGGTTGATGCGCGGCGTGCGACCGAACTCACCCCAAGCGACGACACTGACGTCGTTCGCCAATCCACGCTGATGCAGATCTTCGACGAGAGCGGTGATGCCCTGATCGAACTTGCCGAGTTGCTCCGGCAGCCGCTCAAAATTCCCTCCGTGTCGATCCCAACTGCCGAACGAAAGCGTTACGCAGCGGACCCCGGCCTCGACGAGCCGCCGCGCCATCAGGAACTGGTCCATCCAATGCGGGCCGGCGTCTTCACCAAAGGCGGGATCGGCACTGCCGCGGCCATATCGATCCCGTACCGCCAGATCCTCGCGGTTCAGGTCCAGTGCCTCAACCAGGCGACTCGATGTCAGCACGTCAAAAGCCTTGCGCGTCAGCGAGTCGACACCCCGATAGACCTCGTGTCGATCCACATCGCGACGGAACTGGTCGAAACTCGCCAAGAGGCTCTGACGATGGCGCAAGTCGTCGAGTGTAACGCCGTTGAGTCGCATGTTGGCCATCCCTTCACCGTCAGGCTGAAAAGGGGCATGCGCCGCGCCGAGAAACCCCGGAAAGCCGGGGTTGCAGTAGGGATCGTGCCGGGTCTTGATGGTCAGGCCGACGAACGGCGGGACGGCCGGATCGACCGGACCCTGCAACCGCGAAACCGCAGATCCCAGCGAAGGGTGATTGTCCTGCCGGCCGCGAGCGCCAATCGGGTATCCGCTGAGACACAGGTCGGAGGCATGCTGATCGGGGCAGCCGTACAGCGAGCGGATGATGGCCACCTTGTCCATCATTCTGGCCAAACGGGGCATGTGCTCGCAGATCTCGATGCCCGGTACGTTCGTCGCGATCGGCCGGAACGACCCCCGGATCTCGAGCGGGGCCTCCATTTTCAGGTCGTACATGTCCTGGTGGGACGGTCCGCCGGACAAGTAGATCATGATGACGGCCTTGTGGCCCAACGAACGTCCGCGGGTCGTCGGCGACGACTCTTCGGCCCGCAGGATCTGCGGCAGCGAAAGTCCCCCCAGCGCCAATCCGCCGATCTTGAGGAAGTGACGCCGGGTTTGACCATCGCAGTGCGTTCTGGCAGATCGTCCAGGGATGATGAGCATCCTGCTTTCCTTTCGAGCTGTGGCGTGGGAGATGTTGCGTACGAGGCACCGGGGAGCCGCGCTACCAGCTCGCCTCCCGGGCCGGTGAATCCAGCCAAGTCACCAACTTCCATGGGTGAAATGGCCCCCGGCTAAGGCGTGTTTCGTCGAAAGCAGCGTCAACCAATCTAGCAGTTTATCGTGAAGCTCGTGCATGGAAATACCGGTCGGGGCGCAGGTAAACAGCACGTTGAACTCGGAACGTGAGCGAGGGTTTGCCCTCCTTGTTCGCCCGCCGCGCGGCCAAGCGGTTGCCCGCGGACGATTGCCAGTCCAGTGGGCGAATACTCATGGATTGATTCCCGTTGTCGTTCTGCCGGCCTGTCTCGGCCCGATGTTCTCGAACGGAATCGGCTGGAACCCGAGTTTCCAGGCCGGCGATTCGGGCCGCAGGCGATAGTCACCCTTTAAGGAATCAACAAACAGCGGATCGGCGACAACGGAATGGCCATCGAAGCCGAGTTTTCGCCAGTCGCTCAATGATCCAACGCCGCGCACCTGGGGTTCCCCGCCGGTCGTCACGTAAAACAGGTTCTGGTCGCACTCGGCGATCGCCTGCCGAGTGGTGCCACCCGCCGCCAGGAGCATTGCCCGCGGATCCGTGTAGTACAGGATATTGCGACGGAAGCGATTGTTGGCGCCGCTCAACCGCAGATCGAGCTGATTGCCGCTGCTGCCCACGAGGATGTTGTTCTCCACGAGATTGTCGCGCGGGTTACCTACGGGCAGCGAGACTCCTCCCAGGACGGTCGAAATCACAATGTTGCCGAACACCGTGTTCTTCCGACCCGAGTTGTCGAAATAGATCCCCCAAGTGTAATAGGGAGTCCAGATGCGACCACCAGCGGTCGTGCCATCGCCTTCGCCCTTGGGATGACGGGCCTCGGCGTAGGCGCCGCAGCCAACGCAATTGCGGATGCGATTGAAGCGGATAAGGGCGCCGCGGGATAGTTCAGAATCGTCATCGAGCACGAACCAACGGTTGACCATGATCCCACCCGTGTCGGCGATTTCCAGCCCGAGGTCGTGCATGTCGTTGTATTCGACGACATAACGGCCAAAGCCGTCCTGCATGACCATCCCCTTGTCGGACATGTGGTGGATGTGGTTGTGAGCGAACCGGTTGTCGATGCTGTTGATGGCATACAGGTGAACGCCGCCGCAGTTCTTCTTGAAGTAACCGCAGTGGTGGATCGTGTTGTCGGAAACGACATTGCGAATCAGTTTGGGATACCGGCCGGAATGGCGGCGCAGGGTCGCCTGGTTCTCAAAATCTGGAGTATCGCCGGCGTTTCCCTCTTCATCGAGACCGACCAGCACCACGCCTGCCCCGCCGATGTGGCCGATTTCATTGCCGATCACTTCATTGTGCGAGTTCGGTCCCTGCAACCGAACACCGTCGCCGCCGAGCATGAGGAACCGATTCCCTTCGATGCAGCAACCGTCGCAATGTTCGAGCGAAACTCCCGCACCGCGCTTCGTCGGGGAATGGAAGTTCTCGTGCGCATCCTCCGGATACGGAGTGCGCGTCTCGGTCAACGTCAGGCCGCGGATCGTCACTCGCCGCACGGGAGCATCCGCCGTCCCTCGCAACTCGATCAGCGAATCGATAACCGGCACGGTGACATCACCAGAGCCTAATGGGTCGGGAGGCCAGAAGTAGAGCGTTCCCGTGTCGGTCCGCAGGCACCATTCGCCGGGTTGGTCGAGTTCCTCGAGCATGTTCTCGACGCGGAATCGGTTTCCCGCCATCAGCGGCATAGAAAAGCGCGGGGCGCGAATCAGCGAGATGGTCTGTCGTGCCGCATCCGCTGCCCGAACCGAAATAATGTCGTTCACCCAGCAATACCAGGGAAAGACGTTGATCTCGGCCTGCTCGGGATGAGTCCACATGCGCGGAGGCTGAGTGGATGAGAAACGATGCGTCTGAGGGATGGGGTCATTCGAGGCCTCGGTTTCTATGAACGCCCAGCCGGAGTAAAGGGGATCGCCGGGATCAGGGTTAGGCCACCGGGCCCGAGGCTGCCGCTGGCCGCGGTAGAAAATCTGCCGGGAGGCCCCCTTCCCGACGGCGGCCTCCGGAAGTTGCGTTTGCTGAATCTGGCCTTGGTACGCCGTCCAGCCTTCGACCACTCGAGCGCCGCTTAGCACCGGATGGTGTCCGGGAAAGGCGGTCCAGGTGATGGGAGACTCCGTGCTGCCAGAGTCTTCGGAGGTCAGAACGAGCGGTTCTGAGAGGCGGTAGGTTCCGCCGAGCAGCATGACTTCGATGGCGCCGGCGAGCCGTTTTTCTTTCCGCAGGCGCCGGATCGCGTCACGAGCGCCGACAAGCGTCGCGAGAGGACCGTCGAATTGAGCGTCATCCGGAGCAGGAAGTCGCCCGGACCAGCGGTCGTCTCCTCGCGGAGAAACATACAGTACGGACTTCTTTGCTTCCGGTGGCCCGTCCCAAGTCAACGAAGGACGGATGATCTCAGGCCGATGTTCAATCGCAGTGACTTCGTCGGCCCGAACGCCCATGGCTGCCGCGCTGACGACCGACAGAGCGAGAACTTGGCACAGAAACCAGGGCTTGCTCATCGGCGCGCTTCCAATTCTAAGCTGGGAGCGTTGCTTCATCGGAATGTCGCTTGGGTGTGCCGGTAAGGGCTTCATGAGGATGTCAACGCGGCGGGAGATTATCAGCGGACTGCTGCTTCCGCACATCGACGACGTATTCGACTCCACGAAACTTCGTGTACGGCGTGTTCCACCGGCGCATCGGGATATGGATGCGGCCAGTCGCGCGGTTCTCGTGGGCTAGCCAGTGGGAGAGATTGAGGCCCTCGGTGTCGTCGGGTTGCAGCGTGTCGAGCGTCAGAACGGTTTCCTTCATCAGCCCGCCGGTTTGCGGATCGACCTGGCCGATGACCAGCGGGTAGCGCGGGTTGTTAGCACAACAGTTCTTTTCAGAAATATTGCCGAGCCAGAAAAGACGTCCGTCTGAGTACGGGAGGAGTTGCGACATGGCACTCGGCGAGAACAGCTCGCTGCCGTCGGCGTACGTCCACGGACGTGCCTTCGACCATGTCTTACCGCCGTCGCGCGATTCGCTGAACCATTTGTGAGCCGGCCATTCGCAGTTCTTGTCGCGCGAGCCGCCGTTGCTGCCGCGCATCACGCAGATCACGCGGCCGTCCGGGAGTTCGGCGATTGTCGGTTCGAAGAGGCCACGGCTCGTGCGATCGGGGTCGCCTTCGATCTTGTCGGACACGTCCCATTGAATCTTGTGACCGTCGGACCAGGTGCCGATCAACATGCGTGTGTATTGGTAGGTGAACCCCCCGCCAGGAGACGAGAGCTTGCCGTCGTCGCCGAGCAACGGGATTTGCACGGGCACGAGCAGCTTGCCCGCACGCGTGCGGATCGGGATGTTGCCGGCATCGCCGAGGTAATAGCCGTTCTTGCCAAGCCACACGCCATCGATGGGGTGTCGGTCGTTGAATTCGCCGCGCTGCACAATGCGGTCGTCGAACTGATACGTCTTGCCACCGTCGAGCGACACGCGATACCGCAGGTAATACTCGTTCTCGCCGATCGGCGGTTCGACAACGTTCGGGTCAAGGTCGGGAACGTCGAGAGCCAGCACAAACGTCACGAGCCGATCTTCGACGGGATCAACGAACGGGGCCGTGCGTACGCGCCGAAAACCTCTGCGAAGTTTGCTGTCGAAGTCGGGTGTCGCCTGCGCTGGCCTCCACGTCTGACCGTGATCGGCCGACCGAGCGTGATGCGTCATCATCTCGGCCCCATGCGGATGCACATACACAGCGTGCTCGCTCGGCGCGGCTTCGCCTTCCTGGAAGAGTGTTTTCGACCGCATCGTCAGAACTCGCGGCGTGCTCGCTGCGTGCGACTGTGATACCGCCGGCGCGACCGACTGCGGCGCGAGCGCCCGGCGCAGCGCGGCGCTCAGGATCGGTTCGCAGCCGGGATCGACCCAGCACCACGACTTGAGGTTGCTGTCGTTTTCTCTCCATGCTTGTTCGATCGGTACGAAGCCGGGGGCCGACTCGCCATAGCCGATGACGATGATGAAATCGTTGGGCCGCATCTGCTGGGCCGCCAGCTGAAACGCGACATAGGTCTCGCCCGGCAGCAAGGCAACGGCCGCTGAGCCAAAGTCGAGGACCGGCAGGTCAATCGGCTGTCTCGCCGCGTGCCGCTTGCGCCAGCTCAGCGCAAGCGCGGCGAGGCAGCGATTCTTCGAGTTGTCCGATTCAAGCTGCTGCCGGAGGTCTGCCTCCGTGTACCCGGCGGCAGTGCGCAGCGGCAATTCGAACGGTGAATTGTGGAAACCGAGTTTCGTCAAAGGTTGTCGCCTCGTCGATTTCCACGACGCCGACATCGCGTCGAACAGCCGGTCCTGCAATACTCGCTTGGCGACATCGCTGCCGTCATTGTATTTCCCTGCCGTCGTGTCTCCTGAACACCCCGACGCGTAGATCTGAAACACCGCCGGATGGGCCTCCTGCATGCGCCAGCGGGCCGCTCCGGGGAAGTCCGCGGTGACTCGGCCAGAACCCCAGTTCGACATCGGGTGCACGGCATATACATGAAGCGCACACAGCGGCGTGTCGCCGTCCCAGAAGCTGAGCGTCTTCAACCAGGGATCGACAACTCCTTCGTCCGCGCGACTTTTCAACGCATCTCCTCCGCTCATGCTGCCGCGGTCGAAGCTCGGCGAGCCATCGGGACGGATGTATCGCCGGTTCGACGCAATGCGATCGACCTTCGCCTGACCCGTGCCGAAATGAGTAACCCGTCGCGCCGACTTCAACCCGTCTCGTAATGCCGCGACCGTCGCCTGCACACATCGCTCGTGATACTCCGGATCGACAACCGACCCACCGAGCTTGCTGCCATCGAGAATCCGCTGAGCCTCCAGATCCGCCAGCGGCGCATCATGTTGATGAATCGCCGTGACGAGCACACGCTCGCGGGTTGTCCCCGCCGCCGCCGCCAATGCCTCCCGCCAGCGGTCATAAGCGTCATTCCGAATCTCGCACCAGTCGATCGACACCACGACAACCGGCTTCTCCCCGCCAATCAACACAAACCCACGAGCCAACAACGGATCATCGATTGCGTGCGCAGGCGGTGGGGTCGTTGTTCCGCCAAGCAACGAATGTCCCAGAGGTGGAGTTACGTCGGCAGAGAATGTCGCCAACTGAAAGCTCGCGGGCTTCGCATCGTCCGCTAGGCTCTCTTGGCCACCGAACGACGAGAACAGCGCCAGGCCGACGATCACCAGTAACCCGGGCAGTCGCGAAGCAATCCAGTTACGATTCATCAGAATGTCTCCAATTGTTCGTACAACCGGCGTCTAACCTGCCACGTGTTCTCAGGATCTTTGCCTGCTTCTCACGAACTCGCCAATGCGGCGAATGGCTTCGCTCGATTCAGGTAGTCCTCGGATCTGAAACACGTGGACCATGCCGGGCCAGATCTCAAGCGTAACCGGGACGCCGTCGGCGCGGGCTTTCTTGGTGACGCGAATCGCGTCGTCGCGCAGCATTTCGTGCTCGCCAAGCTGGATCAGCAGCCGCGGCAGCCCCCGAAAGTCGCCAAAGAGCGGCGACGCCAACGGATGACGCGGATCGGTCTTCGCCAGATAGCGGTCGCGGAATTCGGGCATCGTGCGCGAGCTGATGATCGGGTCGTAGACGGTCTTCAAGGCCTGACTCGCCAGTGTGAAGTCCGTCGCCGGTGAGATCGCAATCGCCCCGGCAGGCAACTTGAGCTGGCGGTCCTTCAAGGCCAGCAACGTTGCCAGCGTCAGATTTCCTCCCGCCGAGTCTCCGGCGATGAACATCGCCTTCGCCGCACCGGGACCGTCCGGGCCATGTGCGAACAGCCACTCGTGCGCGGCAACGCAGTCATCGAGCCCGGCTGGAAAAGGATGTTCGGGGGCCAGACGATAGTCCGCCAGCAGCACTGCGCACTTGGCCGCCACCGAGATGTTGGCGGCCAACCGCAAGTAGTTTCCGCCCGACCCCGAGACCCATCCGCCGCCATGCAGGTAGAGCAGCCGCACATTCGGGTCGGCGCCGGGAGTCATGACCCACTCGCACGGTACGTTTCCGACTTGGATCTTCGTGAGCTTCACGCCGGGAACGGTGGGTTCCAGCCGCGCGCCCATGCCGGCTCGCAGGCCAATGAGGTCGAAGCTCTGAGCGCCGAAGGGGGGCGACTGACGGCGTCGCTCCAGGAACTGAGCGCCTTCGATTGAGACCTCGCGCTGCCAGACATCGCGCGAGGCGTGACGGCGTGTGGGTTCCAGCAAGTCGATGAGAGCCAGCTTCTCGAAGACGAGTTGCGATTGGCTCCCTTCATACACGATGCCGACGTGCTCACGATCGATGCGTGTTAGACTCGCGTAGCCCGCGCCCCGACCTTCATCGAGCAGCCAATGGTGCGAGTCCGGCCACGTCAGCCCGTCATCGAAGCTTACCTGTATGGTGTGATGGGTGCGGGCCGTCTGGGAGTGCGGATTCGCGAAGAGCAGCACGCGCTGTTCTTCGAAGTTTCGCTCGTCGATGGCCGCCGTTCGGTTCCCGAATGAGCGCCCCGTCGCGAAGCGAAAGGGGACACTCAGCAAGCTTCCGTTACAGTTCGGCTCGATGAGCGTGTTGCGGCTCGTTGGATGCGGCTGCCATGTCTGGCCGAGGTCCTTCGTCACGACTACCGCTCGATAACGCTCGTGATCGTTGCGGACATTCAGCATGATCGCCCCGTCGCCGAGCAGCGCCGCCTGACACTCATTCCCGCCCGCGTAGCCAGGCTGTCCGACCGTCCAACTCTGGCCGTGGTCACGACTGATCATGATCGTCGCAAAGGTCTCCAACCTCCCTCGCCCCGTGCGCCCCTGAACGGGCATGACGAGCGTTCCATTCGACAGGCAAAAGCCCGACTGCGGCGCCGGAGCCAGCAGCCACCACGACTCCTGCTTCAACTGACGAGTGAGGTTCTCGGGCGTGGACCAGGTGAGACCATCGTCTTTCGACCGGACCATCAGGAACTGCGCCGCTTGGCCGATCTCGAAGCCTGGCTCCGAACCGTCATCGTTCCATTGATGCTTGCCCGGCTTGCCGTGCATCCACACGGCAAAACAGAAAATCTCGCCGGTCTGCTGATCAACGAGGATGCCCGGATCGCTGCACCCGTTCTGCTCCTGAGGCAAACCGCCGAATGGCCCCATATCCATAATGACTCGCGGCGACTCCCACGTCCGCCCGCCATCGGTGCTGCGACTCAGCCCGATGTCGATGTCTTCCTGCAAGTCCCGCCCCATCCGCCGCCGCATATCGTAGACCGCCAGCAGTGTCCCTTTCACCGAGGTCGTCAAAGCCGGAATGCGATGGGTATGCACGCCGTCGTCGTAGTGCTTTCGCAGCGCGATGCCTATCCGCTGCCGCGCATTCGCTACGTCGTCTCTCGGCGTTAGACTTCCGGAACAAGTCTCGAGCGATGTGCAGGTCGCGGTGATCTGATGCTGCAAGTCCGCCGAGTCCGCCAGTCGCCCCGCGAGCCAGAGAACGTGCTTTCCTTCGTCGAACGCACGTTCAACCGAGACCGTGAACGTCGTTACCGGAACGATTGGCGCACCAAGCGGCGTCACGGGAGAGAACTCTTCCTCTGATCCCGTGGAGAACAATCGCACGGCCTCGAGATCTCTCAGGTCATCCGTGCCCTCTAAGGAGAACGCGATCGACGACAGCTTCACGACCTGCCCGCCAGGAACATCCATCACGACGCGCAACAAGGGTCCCTGCTCGTTAC
>JBFWYF010000101.1:0-12600 GCA_050186685.1 Pirellulaceae bacterium | reverse complement strand
CACGAAGATCCCTGCACCGCTCAATCCGAGCGGGCCACTCTCCAGCGGAGCCTTTTCCACGAGACGAAGCCTCGAGCGGGCCACTCTCGAACGGGCTTTGCTTCAGTACGCGAAGCGCGCCATGTAAGCGCTGCGGCTCTCGGGCGTCGACCAGCGTGAACCCAGGCCGCGACCCTTAAACTCGCCCACGGTGGTAACGCCCGCTGCGCACGACTCGACCTGAGCCAGCGGCGGGTAGAAGGCGACTTCGTTCGAGCAGATGCAGTCCGAAGCGCGGGCCTTGCGCGTGGCCAGCTTCACATCCTTGCCAGCCGTCAGCTGGCCCTGCAGATCCAGCTCGTTGAGCGACATGCTGATCGGCGTGCTCTCGATACGCACTACGGTGCTGCCCGCGGGACCGGCATGAGTCCGCGCGAAATCGACGAGTGCCTCGCGTTGCGCTGGCGTCGCGGCGGCATCGACATAAATCACGGACCGCAGATTCTCGGCCTTGTTCAGCCCTTCGTGGCCCAGTGTCGTCGAGCAGCTGAGAGCGACGACGACATTCATCCCGCGAAGGTCCACGCCCCGGTGTTGCCCTTCGTGGATGTTCCAGGCCATCACCGCGTCTTTGCCGGCCAGTCCCATTTCGCCATTCGCGAAGCAAGGGCCCGTATAGACCTGGCATGTGCGCGTTTCGAGATAGTGGCCGCGAATTTCGGCCTGCACACAATTCACTGTCAGGACGCACGAACAGACGGCGAGGATGACCGGATTGCGCATCGCTTCCCTCCCTTCAACCAATTCATGGAAAACCGCGGAACGTGCAACTATCTTATCGATAGCCCTGAACGGGGTCCAGCCAATCGATGTGCGGTGCCCGTCCTCCCGACGCTCACTGTCGCATCCGCGGCGAGCTGTCATGTGCTTGGCGGCGTGACTTTCCGCCACCTGGAGCATTGCTGAGCGGCTGCTTTCAATCCCGGAACCTCATGTCTCGATCCATGTACCAACCCACGCTCTGTCGACCTCAGGCTTTTCATTTGTTTCGACGCCAGCTACCTGTTCTGGAGACGACCGAAGGTCTGCTGTATGGATCGCTGGCGATCGCGATGCATGCGCTGGAGGACGTGTCGGTTGCCGAGGTTGATCGCCGGCTGGCGGAGCTGTCACTGCGTGTGCGGGCGAGGCTCCGCAGTCATGCCTTAGCCGCGCGCTTGGCGCACCTGCATGACGTGTTGTTCGAGGAGGAAGGGTTTCACGGCAATCAGGACAACTATTACGATCCCGCGAACAGCTATTTGCCCCGGGTGCTCGAACAGCGGTCCGGCATTCCGATCACCTTGTCGCTGGTTTACAAGGTGGTGGCGGAACAGCTCGACTTACGTGTGGAAGGTGTCAACGCACCCGGGCATTTTCTCGTGCGGGTCATGACCGACGAGGGGTGGATGCTGGTTGACCCCTACTATCGGGGCGGGGTACTGACGGACGAGGAAGCGTACGAGCGCATGGAGCAAGTGACGGGGCGCGCCGTGCCGCGTGTCGGCAAGTACCTGGGCAAAGCCAGTCACGCGCAGTGGCTGTCGCGTATGCTGGTGAACCTGCAGCACATCTTTGCCGTGCAGGACCGACGCCAGGACCTGGCGGCCATGAGCGAGTTACAGTCGCTGCTCGACCACCATCAAAGTGCTCGCTGACACCCATCTGGCGGACTGCCGAGGTAGCGCCGGGCGATCTTGGCGGCCACCGTACCATAAGCGTAATAGCCGACGGAAATCTGTCCGGCATGGGTCAGCAGGTCGTACGCTCGCCAGCGATTCCAGCCGTAATCCTGTTCCATCCAGAGGATGAGCCATGCGTAGGCCTGGGCGATCGCACGCTCCATCGGGCAGCCGGTGGCGACGGCCATGATTTCGTCCGGCGATTCCAGGCGCGGGCCAGGAATGCGGTAGCCGGAGAGCAGATCGACGGTGATCGTCGACAGCGCGGGCATTTCGAGGCCGCTGGCCGATAGTTCGCCGTGCCCCATGGCCGCGTGGGCGTCACCGAGGTACAGCAAGGCGCCGGGCACGAAGACGGGCAGGTAGACCGTGTTCCCCGGCGACGTTTCGACGATATCCATATTCCCACCGTGAATGCCGGCCGGCGCGGTCGTGGGCACACCCATGTCCGGGGCGGTTCCGATGCAGCCCAGCATCGGGCGATAGGGAATGGTCAGGGTGTCGCTCCAGTAGATCTGCCCGTCGCGGATGGGGCACACGTGCGTCCCGTGCGGGCAGTCGGTTCCGAGCCATTCGCACAGCTGGCGAGGATCACTCGTGCGGGTGGCACACTGCCCGATCGTGGGCTGGATATCCCGGATGTGGACGGCGAGCGTATCACCCGGCCGAGCGCCCTCGACCCAGATCGGACCGGTTTGCGGGTTGCCGTAGGGCGTGCGCTGCTTGTCGCGGCGATCTTCGTTGTTCCGGATCTGTCCGGAGAACGCGTCCTCGCTTTCCACCTGGATCGTTTCCCCGGGCTGAATCCGCAGGCGGGGGGCATGGTGGCGGCTGAACTCGTAGTACAGAGGACCAAGGGCCAGGCGTTGCATGAAGACTCCCGATCCGCCGCGGGGCGGCGATCACGAAGGGCGGGGGATCGCGAGCGGACGCCCGCACGAGGTGCATTTAACACGTTTGCCGGCGAGATCGGGTCGCGCGAGAAACTGCTGTCCGCAGACGCAGTGCACTTCGATCTGAGGCGCCGCATTGCTGACGCTGCCCGGCAGAGGGACGGTGAGGGGCTTACTGCACATCGGACACTTGACCACTTTGCCGGCGAGATCCTCGCGGGCCAGGAATCGCTGTCCGCATCCCTGGCAGGCCACCTGCTGCTGTCGCGTCGAGGAACGGGCGGCCGGTATCTGGACGATGTCCGCGCAGCGCGGGCAGCGGACCATTTTGCCGGCCATGTGGACCTTGGCCACCATGCGCTGACCGCAATGGCACGTGACTTCGAGTGCCTGCGACTCGGGCTTCAATTCGACGCTGGAAGACTTGGCGCCGGACCGCGAGCCGGTGCCGGCGCTGCGGGACCCGCTGGACCGTTCTCCCGCAGTTCGTTCCCCCGCTGTCCGCCCGCGCTCGCGCGAGTCGTCGCGCTCCCGGGGTTCATCGCGCTCCCGCAGGTCACTGGAGTCGCCGTCTCGCCGGTCGCGTTCGCGCCGGTCCCGGCGGTCGGTCGGTTCGTCCGACCGGCTTTTCAGGAAGTCCGCCAAAGCGCTGGCCAGCTCCTTCATGGAACTGTAGCGATCCTGGGGCTTCTTCGCCATCGCCTTCGTGCAGACGTCGGCTAGCCGAGGACTGATATCGGGGCGCACCTTGCAGGGATGGACAGGTTCCTTGGACAGGATCTGTCCAATGATGGACGCGACGGAGCCTTGGAAGGGAAGACGACCCGTGAGCAATTCGTAGAGGATGACACCCAGGCTGTAGATATCGCACGCCGGTCCGATCTTGGACGCATGCCCCTCGATCTGCTCAGGCGACATGTAGGCCGGCGAACCGAGAATGGCACCGTCGCGGGTCAGCCGCGAATCCTCGCCATCGTCCAGCTGACGCGCGAGTCCGAAGTCCATGATGATCGGTTCGTTGCGGAGGTCGATCATCACGTTGGCGGGCTTCACGTCCCGGTGGACGAGCCCATTTGCATGGGCGTCGTACAAGGCCAGGGCGATTTTCCGAACGACGGTGGCGATATGGCGTTCGTTCTGCGGTTTGGTCGGGTTGACGAATTCCGAGAGCGAGTGCCCCTGAATGTACGCCATCGTGATGAAATGCTGCCCCTCGATTTCGCCGACGTCGTATACCGGGCAGATATTGGGGTGCGTCAGGGTCGCGGCGGAGCGGGCTTCGCGCAGGAATCGTTCAACGAAGCGGGGCTGTTCTTTGGCGTCGACCTTGGGAATTTTCAGGGCGACTTTGCGCTGCAGTTGGGAATCCAAGGCGAGATAGACGGAGCCCATCGCTCCCTCGCCCAGCGTTTTCAGCACGCGGTACCGGCCAAAAGTATCCCCCGCCAACCTCGGCCGTACCGTGGAATGCAGTGCGGCGGCTTCGATCTCGCCAATCATGGCGGTCTCGTCGATTTCCAGCGCGCCAGATTCCTGGCCAGGGTTATTAGCTAGATCCTCAGAATCCACCATGCAACTCCCAGCGGACGACGAGCAGCGAAGGAAACGGGGCGAACCCCTCGGTATGGATCGCTGGTGAACGATGCAACACCTCGTCCACCATGATACTGTTGCAGTCACGGAATTGCACCCTCTCTGGAGTGAGGGGCCGCGATTGGTACCGGTGCCACGTATGGCCTGGTCGGGGTGCGCTTCGAGTCCGAGGTGCCAGAGGTCCCTTGCGAGCCCGCGTGCGCACTCGATAGATTGCGACGTGTCACGCTCTCTGGTTCTAGGAGGAGTTCCCCTCATGTCCCCTGATCCGTCTTCCACCCCGGACGCCACTCCCGACGCCGCAGCGGAATCTCTGACAGACTCGACGACCTCGGATCGCAAGTGGAAGCCCTTGGGACCTACGCAGCGCCGGGTCGTCGGCGTGCTGATCGAAAAGGCAAAAACGACTCCCGAGCAATATCCCCTGTCCCTCAACGCGCTGACCAACGGCTGCAACCAGAAGAACAACCGTCACCCGCTCACGAATCTCACGCAGGACCAAGTCGAGCAGACGATCCAAGAGCTGCGGGAATTGGGTGCCGTCGTGGAGGTTCAGGGTTCCTGGCGCGTTCCGAAGTACAAGCACCTGATGTACGAGTGGCTGGGAGTGGACAAAGCGGAACTGGCCGTCATGGCGGAACTGCTGCTACGCGGGGCCCAGACGGTAGGGGAACTGCGTGCGCGGGCGGCTCGCATGGAACCGATTCCCGACCAGACGACGCTCCGCCCGATTCTCCAGTCGCTGAAGACCAAGGGGTTACTGTTGGAATTGTCGGCGGAGGGTCGAGGTCAGGTGGTCTCGCACAACCTGTACAAGGACCGCGAGATGGCCGAACTCAGGTCCCGCGCCGTAGCGTTGAGCAGCGCGCAGCTGGCCGAGGAGGTGGCGGCGGACGAACAGAAGCGACCGGCACCGGCCGACGAGGCTCTACCGTTGCCGCTCCGATCGATTTCCCGCGCGCCCGCGGTGACGCCGGTCACTCTGGATATGTTCAACGAGTTGCAGGTCGAACTCGCCGAATTGCGGGCGGAAGTCGCGCGGCTCCGAGGAGTGATCGAGCAGCTGACGGGCTGACCCTGGCGGGTGGCAGGCGGCGGAGGCCATGGGCCGCGGTTCGAAACGAGCAAGGCCCGTGCGGGTTGAGACCGCACGGGCCTGTGTTGCTCGCAATCAGTTCCACTCAGGCTTACCGAACGAAGCTCGTGGCCTGGATCACGGGACGACGCGTCTGCAGGAAGGCCGACGGATCGACAACCGGAGCCGGCGGCATGGGTTTCTGATCTACCGCGGGAGCCGGAGCGTGACCGCCCGAGCAACCAGCGTCACAACCACACTTGGGGGCCGGGGCGCCGCACTTAGGAGCCGGAGCCGCACAGCCAGCGGGAGCCGCACAACCAGGATCGCAACCACACTTGGGGGCCGGAGCCGCACAGCCAGCAGGAGCCGCACAACCCGCATCGCAACCGCACTTCGTGGTGCAACCATTGTTGCAGCCACAAGCTGGCTTCGCACAGCACTGCTTCGGGCAGCACTTGTTGCAGGCAAACAGACGGTCTAGCAGGCAAGGACGGCAGCTGCTCTTGCAGCACGAATCACAAGCGGGCTTGCTGCAGGTCGGCTTGCAGCACTTCGGCTTGCAGCAGGTATTGCACCCGCAAGCCGGAGCCGCACCACATCCTGGATTGCAACCACACGAGGGCGCTGCGGCACCACAGGTGGGAGCCGGAGCGGCACAGCCGCAGGTCGGAGCCGCGACGCCACACTTCGGCGCCGGAGCGGCACATCCCGGATCGCAGCCACATTTCGGCGCCGGAGCGGCACAACCGCACTTCGGCGCCGGAGCGGCACAGCCCGCGTCGCAGCCGCACTTGGGGGCCGGTGCCGCACAGCCGCACTTGGTGGTGCAGCAGGTGTTGCAGCCGCTGTTCACGCCCAGCATGCGGTCGAGCAGTTCGAATCCGTAGCTTTGTGTACACAGGCCACAGCCGAGTACCACTGTTCCGAAAAGTACGTACCACTTCATTGAGCCATGTCTCCATAACGATGGAACCATCGAGCTGTCGCATTTCCCTTGCCAGCCGCTTGGCGGGTTGAAAGCCGATTACGAATGGCGGGTTCGCATTCGGCTTTCGAGCCGCCAGTCGATATCTTCCCGAGAGACGTCGAATCCGTTCTCTAGGCCAGCTTCCGTTGCAGGTGGGGGAAAGCCCCCATCA
Source organism: Pirellulaceae bacterium (assembly GCA_050186685.1). Taxonomy (GTDB): domain Bacteria; phylum Planctomycetota; class Planctomycetia; order Pirellulales; family Pirellulaceae; genus CAZFLF01. The sequence goes on along the minus strand of JBFWYF010000101.1, from coordinate 6,197 downwards.
TCGGGGAAACGGCGTCGGTGCCGGTCGAATCACTCGTTGACTCGTTTTTTCCCTTCCGGGCTGCCGACGCGCCGCGAAGCCTTGCGTCGAGCTGGGCTTCGTTGCATGTGACACCTACCGTATCGGCGACGGTTGGAAACACCCTTGAGTAACCGGAACCCTTTTTTCGCGTAACGAGTTACAGCGACAGACGTGTCAAATCCTGCCGGCGTCAGAATGTGTAGGGGCTGTGCCTTTTATCCTGGCGCCGGGAACGCCAAGCTGTAGCGAACGTGCCGTTTAGAGCAGCCTCGCTCCGGCTTGCGGCAGGCCAACGATCCGGCTGGGCAAAGTTTTGGTCCCCTTCGGGTTGTGTCGGAAATCCCGATGATGCGGAAGCGGTGTTGTGGCCAGGCGCGAGTCTATCGTCTACAATACGGCCGCCTGTGGTAACGACAGCCCGGATCGCACGGGTTGGAAGAGCCGCCGGTGTAACCTGCCGAGTGCCGCCCCCGTGCCGAGTTCACTCGCATGGGAGCGATTACTGTGACGCCCGTGCGTCGGTTCGCCAGATGGCTGGTGCCGACACCCTCCCGACTACTGCCCTCCGCACACACGACGGATGCCTGTAGCTAACCAGACCAGCTCGACGCGCTCCTCACTCGATCCGGTGGGCGGCCCGCCTGCGCCGTTTGAGGTCGTGAACTTCGCCGCCCTGGAACCCGTGGCCTGCCCTTGTGGTTGGGCACGGCGAGCGTTCTCGCACGTGCCGGATTTTCCAGGCACCGTCCACGTGACGGAAATCTCGGAGGAAGCGCGGCTCCACTACCACCGCACCTTGATAGAAACGTACTACTTTCTGGAGTGCGGACCGGAGGCCCGTATGCAACTGGATCAGCAGATCCTGCCCGTTCATCCGGGCATGTGTCTGTTGATCCGACCCGGCACGCGGCACCGCGCGCTCGGACGCATGAAGGTGCTGATCGTAGTGTTTCCCAAGTTCGATCCGCACGATGAGTGGTTCGATTAAATCGTTGAAATCGCTGGTGACGGTCAGGCGAAATGCGGCCGCGGTACACGGCCGTTTCACCACCCGTCGCCAGGGGTGTCTCCTTAGGACCAGGGGTCATTTCCTCATGAACAGTACTCGACCGAAGACTTGCCTGCCCGGCACCCTCGGGCCTGTTAGCCGCAGGCGCAGGCCGCATGCCCGGTACGCGAACGCCGTGTCCCCGCAGCTCGTTTGGGGGCTCGTCATCGCCTGCCAGTTGGCCGCGGTCGCCGGGGCCGCCGATGCGTTGGACTGGCCGTTCTGGCGCGGTCCTCAAGGCAATGGCATCTCGCACGAAACAGGCTTGATTGACAATTGGAATCCCGAATCGGACGAGAACGTCGTCTGGAAGCGATTGGACTGTGGCAGTCGCAGCACTCCGATCGTCATGAACGGCAAGATCTACTTGCTTGCACGCGCCGAACCGGGCACGCCGCGGGAAGGCGAACGCGTCGTGTGCCTCGACGCCAATACCGGTGAGACGGTTTGGGAGAATCGTTTTAATGTGTGGCTCTCGGACGTCCCCGACACGCGAGTTGGCTGGTCGTCGGTCGTGGGGGATCCCGCGACGGGTAATATCTACGCCCTCGGCGTGTGCGGTTACTTCCAGTGTTTGGATGGCAAGACCGGCATGTCGCTCTGGTCCAAGTCGCTGCACGAGGAGTTCGGATTCCTGAGCACCTACGGTGGGCGCACCAACTTTCCGGTGATCTGCGATGATCTTGTCTTGATCAGCGCCGTCACGATCAACTGGGGCGAACATGCTAAGCCAGCTCACCGGTTCATGGCATTCGACAAGCTGACCGGCGACTGCGCCTGGTTCAACGGCACCCGCTTGCTGCCCGACGACACAACCTACAGCACTCCGATTCTGACGGTGCTCAATGGCGAAAAGGCCATGGTGTTTGGTTCCGGCGATGGGGCGATCTGGGCTTTCCAGCCGCGCACCGGAAATCCCGTGTGGCAGTTCAACCTGTCGCTGCGCGGCGTGAATACGACCCCCGTCATTACCGCGGACCTGGTGTTCGCCGCGCAGAGCGAGGAGAACATCAGCGGCACGAAGATGGGCGCCGTGGCAGCCATCAACGGTGCCTCGCGCGGTGACATTACGAAGTCCGGTGAGCTGTGGAAGATCGAAGAACTCATGGTGGGCAAGAGCTCGCCCGTCCTCGTGGATGGCCGGCTGTATTGCTTCGATGACTCGGCCAAAGGCTTCGTGCTCGACGCAAAGACCGGGGAAATGATCGGGCGCAAAGTCGGCCTGGGAACCATCATGCGGTCCAGCCCCCTGTATGCGGACGGCAAGATTTACATCGGGGAGCAGAACGGACGGTGGTACATCCTGAAGCCGGATCCGTCGGCGGGTATGAAGATTGTCGCCCGTGGACGATTGCCGCAGGGCGACGAGTTTCATGCGTCGGCGATCGCCTCGCACGGTAAGGTGTATTGGACTTCAACCGGCGGGCTCTATTGCCTGGCCGACAAGTCAAAGCAACCGGGGGTTGACCCGGCCGGCGAATTGCCTCAGGAACGGCCAACTTCCGAAGATCCTAAGCCGGCCCACGTCCAGGTAATCCCCGCCGAAGTCTTGCTGAAGCCCGGCCAGAAACAGCCGCTCAAAGTGCGGTTGTTCAATGCAGCGGGGCAGCTGCTCAAGGAATCCGACGCCGAGTTTTCGGTAGCGGAGGGAGTCGGTCAGGTAACGGCCGACGGCGTCTTCGAGGCACCTGCCGACGCGGGCCACTCGGCCGCCATTGTGCTCGCCCGTGTGGGCGACTTGACCGGCAGGGCTCGTATTCGCGTCGTACCGCCGCTCCCGTGGAAGTTCGACTTCGAGGGACTCAAGGATCCACCCATCACCTGGGTCGGTGCCCGGTATCGCCATGTCATGCGGCAAGTCGATGGGAATACGGTCATGGTCAAGGTGACCACCATTCCCAAAGGAACTCGCAGCCGCTGCTGGTTCGGCCAGAGCGACCTGCAGAACTACTCGATTCAAGCCGACGTGCGAGGCGGGATGGTCAATGACAAGATGCCCGACATCGGTTTGATCGCCCAGGGCTATACGTTCTTCATGCGGGGCGAAACCCAGCAACTGGAACTGCAGGCCTGGGAGTCGGTCAAGCGTGTCCATCAGGTCCTGGATTTCAAATGGCAGCCTAACACCTGGTACACGATGAAGTTCCAGGTCGCCGCCAGCGATGGCAAGGCGGTGCTCCGCGGCAAAGTCTGGCCGCGCGGCGAATCGGAACCGGAGCAATGGACCGTGCAGGTGGAGGACGCTATGCCCAATCAAACGGGAAGCCCTGGACTGTTCGGTAATGCCACCAATGCCGAGGTCTTCCTCGACAACATCCAGGTCATTCCTAACACTTAAGTCACGGACATGGGGAGTAATTACGAAATGGAAAAGCTACGCACCATCGCGACTCTGGCCGTCGCGTTCATGCTGGGCACAGCCGCGACGCTGATGACCAGCGGTTGTCAACAATCGTCGTCGGACCTCTCGGCCCAAACGGAAGAAAGCAGTCTTGTGCAAAGCGAAGCGGCGGACGCCGCGGTCGCTGTAGGGGATAAGGCTGTAGGGGATAAGGCTGTAGGGGATAAGGCTGTAGGGGATAAGGCTGTAGGGGATAAGGCTGTAGGGGATAAGGCTGCGGAGGTGAAGACTGCAGCTCCCGAGACAACGCTGGTTGGAGAGTCAAAGTCGGTAGAAACAAGGGACGCCGAAACGAAACCGGCCGTGAGTGTCGCAGCCGAAACGAAGCAGGCGGAGACGAAGCAGGCGGAGACGAAGCAGGCGGAGACGAAGCAGGCGGAGACGAAGCAGGCGGAGACGAAGCAGGCGGAGACGAAGCAGGCGGAGACGAAGGCAGCGCCGCCCGCCGATGCGGCTCAAGCCAAAGTGCAGAGCGAGTCGCCCGGCTCGGCGCTGGCGGCGGTCGACAAGAGCGCGAATCCCACGCTCAAGGCCGGCGACTGGCCGCAATGGGCGGGATCGACCTATCGCAATAATACGCCGGTCGCCCAGAACATTCCGACGTCCTGGACGATCGGCGAAATCGATCGCAAGTCGGGCGAGTGGAAGAAAGACGGATCCGAGAATATCCGTTGGGTGTCCCGCCTGGGCAGCCAAACATATGGAAATCCCGTCATTGCGGATGGACGTGTCTATGTCGGTACGAACAACACGGGCGGCTACCTGAAGCGCTATCCGTCGGACTATGACCTGGGCGTGCTTCTCTGCTTTCAGGAGTCGGACGGCAAGTTCCTCTGGCAACATTCCAGCGAGAAGTTACCCACGGGCCGAGTCCATGACTGGCCGCTGCAGGGTATTTGCTGTGCGCCGTACGTGGAAGGCAACCGGTTGTGGTTTGTGACCAGCCGCGGTGAAGTGGCGTGTCTGGACGCGGAGGGGTTTCATGACGGCGAGGACGATGGTCCTCTGCAGAACGAGCTGGGGCGACTGTTTGATGTTGCTCAAAACGAAGATGCGGCTAAAGACAAGCTCGCCGGGTATGTGACGGCGTTGAACGAGGGCAAGCTGGTTCCCGAGCTGGCTGAAAAGTTCGCCGCGGCGGGCGCCCCGCTGCCGGAAGGTATTGCGGTGAAAACGGACGAGCCGGGCAAGAAGTGGTCGTTTTCAGCGACCGTGCAGGATGCGCCGCGCGAGTTCCGTATTACCGTCGTCGGGCTGGCGCCCACGCAGCGGATGAGTGCCTGGAAGGTCATCTCCCCGGCCGACAAAGACGAGGCCGACCGAATCTGGGTGCTCGACATGATGGCCAAGCTCCAGGTATCGCAGCACAACATGTGCAGTTGCTCGATTACCGCGCTCGGCGATTTGTTGTTCATCAACACGTCCAATGGCGTGGACGAGGCGCACATTGACATTCCGCAGGTCGAAGCGCCCAGCTTCATCTGTGTCGACAAGAACACCGGCGAGGTGTATTGGACGGACAAGAGCCCGGGTAACAATATCCTGCACGGACAGTGGTCGTCACCTGCGCTCGCCAAACTGGGTGGCGTCACGCAGGTCATTTTTGGCGGCGGAGACGGTTGGGTTTACAGTTTCAAGGCAGATAAGGGCCAGGACGGTAAGCCGGAACTGTTGTGGGAGTTTGACGCAAATCCCAAGGAGACGAAGTACAGCGTCGATGGCCGATCGACGCGCAATCACATCATCGGTACGCCCGTAATCTACGACGGGCTGGTGTACGTGGCCGTGGGCGAAGACCCGGAGCACGGCGAAGGCGATGGTCACTTGTGGTGCATCGATCCGACGAAGCGCGGGGACGTGAGCGCTCAGTTGGCCGTCAACGTCTCGGACCGGTCGAAACCGCTGCCCAAACGGCGGCTCCAAGCGCTGTTTCCCGAACAGGGGGATGTCGCCATCGACAATCCCAATTCGGCCGCTGTGTGGCACTTCAGCAAATACGACACCGACGGGGACGGCAAAATCTCGTTTGAGGAGACCATGCACCGCACTTGCGGCACCGTCGCAATCAAGAATGACCTGCTGTTCGTAGCCGACTTCAGCGGATTGTTCCATTGCCTCGATGCCAAGACGGGCAAGGTCCATTGGACGTACGACATGCTGGCCGCTTCGTGGGGTTCGCCGCTGATCGTCGAGGATCGGGTCTACATCGGCGATGAGGATGGAGATATTTCGATTTTCAACTTGTCGGCAGAGCCGCATGAGCCGATTGCCGAAAACACCATGGAAAACTCGGTGTACACGAGCCCGGTGGTGGCGAACAATACCTTGTTCATCGCCAACAAGTCGCATCTGTTTGCGATCGGGGGCGAAAAGGCAGCCGAGTAAGTGCCGCTGACGGGTCTGCGCTCCGGACCGTCGGGTTGGGCAGGGGGCCAAACGAGGGTCAAATAGGACCATCACGAGCCGCGGCGAGGCCTCGCCGCGGCTCGGTTAGTTGACGGAGGGAAGACTTATGACCAAACGCGTTCTCGATGTCGGGAATTGCGATTACGACCACGGGCGCATTCGCCGCCTGATTGAATCGTCGTTCCAGGCTCAGGTGGTCCGGTGCCACGGTGCTTCGGATGCGCTGGCGGAATTGCAACGCCAGCCGGCCGATCTGGTGCTGGTGAATCGGATCCTGGATCTCGACCAGACGGAAGGATTATCGATTATTGAAACGATCAA
>JBFWYF010000100.1:0-12656 GCA_050186685.1 Pirellulaceae bacterium | reverse complement strand
ATTTCCCGGTTGATAGTCGCGTCATGCAAGGCCTTCTCTTGTCGCACGTTTCCATGACGGCAGTCGCCCGACACCACTGGGAACAGTAGAATCTTCCGGAATCCCGCACTCGTTCTGCTGCACAGGCTGCCGTGGTGCTTTCCGAAGACTCCCCGTCTGCTGGCACCGGCTCCGAATCACGAGCCCGCCAAGGTACTTCTCATTTAGTGCATTCGGGACGACGACCGTGCGGTCTTGAACGATTATTCGGGAGATAACGAGGATGACGGCCGGAAGTGTGGTCCGGCGGGGCTGGACGAGCTGGGCCGTCGCAGAGAATGGGATCGTACTGGAGCCGCTCGGGCCGAGCGGGCCCATACTTTCTGGCGAAGGCCCCCTTCCGGCGAAAGGGGCTACAGCGCGAGGGCAAAGTTGACACTCCAGACCACCCAATTTATTATCGACTGGCAGTATCGTGTTGGCTTCGGTCCGTGCTCAACACCCGGCCGCCTGGTGGCAGGCTCTTTGTCTTGCCGCGCGGTAGACCGCCGGCAGACCACTTTTCCAAGCGACGCTCTTCATGAATAACCCAATTCTCTACCAGGGTCTGGGCGGTCTGATGATCGTCTTCTTCCTGGTGATGATTTATTTCTTCACCAGAACCTGGAGATGGTTTCATATCGTCTGTGTGGTTTTTGTCTTCGGAGCCTCGATTTTCCTGCTCCGGAACACGGCCGCCGTCTATCGGACGCTGGACACATGGCGATCGGACCTCGCGAAGACCCAGCCGCAGATCGAGCGACTGACCGAAGAAAACGATGCTCTGCGGTACGGAAAGGCGGACGACTCGACGCAAAGCGTCGAGTCCCTGCGATTATTGCGCGCAAAACTGCGGCGTACGACGCTGGACCTGGGACGAGTCTGGCGGCATTGCACGCCATCGCCGCCGCAAGCGGATGGTTCCATTACGATTAACACGGTACCTGTCCAGCCGCCGGCCATGGCGGTGGATCCGGCCGCCGCTCCCGCGGATGGCAGCGTGCCCGCACCTGCGGCCCCGCCCCCGAATCTGATCCAAGATCAAACGGTGCTGTATGCCTTTGTGGAACAAGTTGCGCCTCCCGAGACCGGTGTGCCGGAAGGTCAAAAGGTCCCGTTCTACTATCTGGGCGACTTCGTTACCGTTGCCACCACCAACAACACAGTGACGGTCAAACCACTCACCCCCCCCGGCCCGGCGGATCGGGGCATGATGGCTTCGCCGAACGTGACGTGGGCCCTGTACGAAACCATGCCGGTCGACGCGCACGAGTATTTCACCGACACGCCCGATCAACGTCCGAACTGGAATGAGCCGGCCAGCACCACGCCGATTTTTGGAGCTGTCAGTCCGGAAACGAAAAAGGCCATCGAGACGATGTTCCAGTGGCCTCGGTTCTCGCCACAGTTCTTTGCGAACCCCGCCGAGATGCAGTCTGCGTTGGCTCTGCTACAAAAGTCCGTGGCCGGTTATCTGATCGATGGCTCGTCGGTCACGAACAAAGACGAGTTCAAGCCTGACGAGATCTGGACTAAGGTTCGCTTTCTGAAAGAAAAGCTGGAAGTGGTAGACAGCGGCGCCAAGGTCTCGCCGTTTTCTCCGGGCGTAACCGATGACTTTTTTGACCAGGGAATGGCCGAAGTAGCGATTCTGCAACTGGGACAGGAGGTCAGCTTCAAACCGGATGATGTCGCCGTTTTCCCGCAGGACCATGCCAAGGACCTGATTGACGCCGGCATCTGCAAGTTCGAGGAGTACGTCTATGTACGCCCGCTGAATGACTACGGCTTCCTGTTCCACAATTTCGACGAGCGATTCGATCGGCTCGCCGACGATCAGGAGCAGATCAACCGAGACCTCGCCGAACTGCAGGTGTCTCAGACGAGCATCCAGACCCAGTTGGTTACCGCCAATGATGAACAGGCGAAGTTGCAGCAGGATCTCGACAAGACGCGCGAGGAAGCCACTCAGATCGCTGCCTATCAGCAGGCCCTTGAGCAGCGCTGGCAGGAGGTGCGGACGCGGATGAGTGAACTTTACAACTCCAACCTTGAACTAGAGGAAAAGTTGGAGCGAGCCAGCCAGCGGCGCCAGGAATTGAATCCCGCACCCGCCGCGGACGCCGTAGCCGGAACGTGAGCCTTTCCCCGTGGGTGGCGCGAGAGCGGCCCGCCAGGCCTCTGGGGATCTCTGCGCCCTCTCCTCCCAGTCCGTCCTCGTAGGAGTTTCCGCCTTGCCGCCCCTTTGTGGCGAAAGGGGCTACGAAATCTGCTGATGCCGCGAGCGCGGCCACGCGGTATGATCGTAAGATCTATGGGCATTTACGATCGCGAGTATTACCGGGACGACAGGCCGCGCGGATTCGAATTGTCCGGCGGCTGGTCGATGACCACGTGGTTGATCATTGTCAACGCGGCGGTATTTCTGATCAATGTCGTCACGGACGACTGGATCGTGGAACAGTTCTCGGCCACCGCGACTTCGCTGACGCGGCCGTATCTCGCGTGGCAGTTCGTGACGTATGGCTTCACGCATGATCCCAACGGCATCGGGCATGTATTCTGGAACATGTTCGGGCTGTGGGTATTCGGGCAGGCCGTCGAGGCGATCTATGGTCCGCGGGAGTTTCTGCGGATCTATCTGGTCAGCGTCGTCCTGGGCGGAGTCTTCTGGGCGGTCCGGGTCGTAGTCTCGGGCGACCATTCGTCGACCTATCTGCTCGGCGCATCGGGCGCCGTGACCGCCGTTACGTTGCTGTTCTGTATTCACTATCCAAAGCAGACCATCCGCCTGATGATGGTGATTCCAGTCCCCGCCTGGCTTGTGGGCGCGATGATCATCTTGGCCAACATTCAGGGCGTACTATCCGGCGAGCGGGGCACGGCGTTCGACGTGCATCTTGTTGGCGCGGCGCTGGCGATTGGCTACTACACGCTGGGCTGGAACTTCGGGCGCTGGTTGCCAGATGGGTCGTGGCCCCGAATGCGTTGGCCGTGGCGAAAGTCGCCGCGGCTGCGAGTCCATCAACCGACCGACTTCGAGGATCCCGACGAAGGGGAACTGGATCATACCGCCGATCGGCTGCTGGAGAAAATCAGCCGGGAAGGGATTGAAAGCTTGTCAGCAGCCGAGCGGGCTACGCTCGAGAGACACAGCCGCCGCATGCGCGACAAGCGAAGGTGACGCATCGTCGCCGCCCATTCGTGTTTCGCGCTCGCTGTCTGAAAACAGGTCCGTTCAACTTCGCCCGGAGGTGGCGGCGGGCGGATCACGCCAGAGCACTTCGCCGCGGCCTCCGGTGACCATGTCGCCGTGGTACAGTTCGACCTCTTCCTCCAAGGCTTCGGCCAGCCGCTGCAACCTGCCTGCGCGCACGAGATTGCGCAGCAGTGGGAAGGCCGGATGTCGGAATCGGCAGCCGTAGCGGAAATTAGGAAGGGAAGGAGGGGTGTGGCCACCAAGGAGGGCTAGCGTGCCGCGCACCATGCCGGCGGCCGCACGTCCCCCGCATCGGCCGCCGACGAGGATCGTACCCGCGCGCATCTGAAAACCGGCCAGGTCTCCGACCGCTCCGTCGACAGCGATGACGCCTCGGCGCATGCGAGCGCCCAGTTCGTGTCCGGCGCTGCCCCGGACGAGAATCGTACCGCCACGCATGCCGGTGGGACTGCCTCGATACGCAGCGCCCGCCAGATGGCCGACGCAGCCGTCTACCTCGATGGATCCCCCGCGCATTTCGCAGCCCAACCAGTCCGCGGCGTGGCCAAGGATATGAAGTGTCCCGCCGGTCATGCGGCTACCGGCATGGCGTCCCACGTTCCCGGACACGCGCACGAATCCGCCGTCCAGACCGGCTCCGATTCCATGCACGCCCGCCAAATCGCCGCCCCACTCCATTCGGTCATCGGACGGCGATCCGGAAACGTCGAAGAAGTCCCCCAAGCGCGCGAGCCGATTGCCGCATAGTACGGGCAGACGCTCGATCTCGCCGCAGGGACGCCCCGCGAGCCGGCTGGGAGTGATCCCTTCCACCTCGAGAGGAACGCTTCCGGCGCCGCGATACAATAGGCTGAGAACCATGGAAGACCTCTCCGGCGGCCCCCTGGCCACCGATCCGCACGGGGCGGGGAGAGTGCGAGTGAACCCATGCAAAGTGGCGGTGTGTCGATGGCGGAGGGAAAACCGGGTGCCATTGTACTGTGCGGTGGGCGCAGCCGCCGGATGGGTTGGCCCAAAACCCAGCTGCCCTTCGGTCGGGAGACGTTGCTGGAGCGGGTAACCAGACAGATAAGTGCTCTGGCCACTCCGATCGTGCTCGTGGCTGCCCGCGGCAAGCAGGATCAATACGGCGGTGAAGGGACCTCGGGCTGCCGGGTGGTGCACGACCTGCATCCGGACCGGGGACCGCTGGAAGGACTGTATGCAGGGCTGGCGGCGCTGCAGCAGGAAGCCGCAATCGCGTACGTGTCGAGCTGCGACGCACCGTTCGTGGTGCCAGCCGTAGTCCAGCGACTGACGCAACTGTTAGCGGACCACGAAATTGTCGTTGCGAGCGACGGCGACCGGTGCTATCCGATGCCGGGCGTTTATCGAACGTCCCTCGCTTTGCGGGCACACGCCCTGCTGGCCGAGGGTAAGCGGAGATTGCAGGACCTTCTCGAGCGGTCGGACACCCGGCGCGTGGATCGGAAGGACCTTCAAGCGCTGGATCCGGGCGGCCGAAGCTTCTGGAACGTCAATACGCCACCGGATTACGAGCACGCCCTCCGCGAGGCTGGATTGCCGCTCGACAGCCAGATGGCGGCGCGGTTGAGACTCGGCAGTGCCCGAGATGGCCTTTCTCGCGGCGAAAGCCGCGCCGTCGAACTCAACGATCCAGAATCGCCAGGATTTCTTCCTCACTCATGATCAGCAGTTCCTGGCCGTTCACGACGACTTCCGACCCCGCCCAGCTGGAAAACAGCACGCGGTCTCCTTCAGCCACTTGATGGGGGATGCGACGACCATCCGGCAATAACTTGCCATCGCCCACGGACAGGACGCGGCCCTGCTTGGGTTTCTCCTTGGCGGCCTCTGGCAAGACAATACCGCCGACGGTCTTGCCCTCTGCGTCGAGTCGTTTGACTACGATCTTGTCGCCAATGGGAACAACTTTCATCGATGAGGCTCCAAGGTTCACTCCGTCCGGCCTCGTCGGCCGCACTGCTGTCACGCGATTCTCGCACGGTGCTTCCATGCCTTCAACCCTCACGCGGCCCCCGAAAGCCGATATCGGCAAGGATTGAAACTTTGGCTGGGGAATTGGGATGACTTTGCCGAATATAGAGGCTGGCAAAATTCCAGGTCCGCATGCCGTTCCCATTCGGGGCGCATGCTTACCGGTGCCGCCCTGGGCCGAAAAAAACCTCTGGATCGCCGAGGAAATGGTTGGCCCAGGCGGGGTCTCGTCCCCCCTTCGCCACCCCGTGGTCCCGCAAGTTGCCGCGGCAAAAGGAGTTCGTGATGCCAGAGCATTCAGCTGCGAGATCCCCATCCGAGCAACCGCAACGACGATTCGACGCCGGCCACCACGTGGCGGGCACCCGGCATGAACGGGAACCGTCGGGCGAATTGGCTACGATCGCGGTCCCGGCACCGTCGTCTGCGGCGACATCGGGAGGAGCCGAGGATCTGGCCGAGCAGGCCGCTGTGCATGCAGCGCAGCTGGCACATCACCTCCAGCAGCGTCGCCGGGAAGTGGATGTGCGGGAGTCCCATCTGAACGCCCGTATCGCTCAACTGGAAAACGAACTGCGCGTGTCACGAATGTGGCTGCAATCGCGCAGCGAGGAGTTCGAACGACGCGAGGCCGAATTGGCCGCCAAGTTGGCTGAGCACGAGAGTCGGTTGTGCGGAGTGGCTGTCGCCGAGATGGTTAACCACGACGGGCATGCCGAGCGATTGGCGGAAGTTCAGACGCGTGAGCAGGAGATCAGTCGCCGCGAAGCCCTCCTCGCCACGCAACTCGCCCAGCTGGCGGCGCGCGAGGTCGAGTTGACGCAGCGCCAGGCCGACTTGGCTTTGCGCGAGCAGGCTCTCTCAGAACAGGGACGGCAAATTCAAACTCAGCAAGTGGCCCTCGAACAAGAGCAAGCGCAAGCCACACGAGAGGCGTCCACGCTGCGCGACGAGTGGCAGGAAAAGCATCGCCAGCACGAGGCCCAGCAACTTCAACTGAAGAATCTATGGGCCAAGCGGCAACGGCAGTTCGACGAGCGTCAAGTCGCGCTCGAAAAAATCCGCCAGGATATTGCCCGCATCCATCGGGAAGCACTCGAAATGCGGCTTGTGGCCGAGCAGTTATGGTCGCAGCTCGCGGGTCAAGCCGCGCCGGCCGAACTTACGCACGGAATTGCCCGCATTCGGGCTCAGCTGGCAGACGAATTCCGTTTTGCCCACGAGGATTTGACGCAGCAGCGCGCGGCCGTTGCCGAGTTGCTCGCTCGGCTCGAGACGCAACGTCAAGAGATCAGCACGCGCCGTGAGGAACTCACCCAGTGGCTGAATCGGCGGCAACGGGAGCTGGCCCAGCAGGCGCAGCGCTTCGAAGAACGTGAACGGCAGTGGGTGCAGGAACGTCGTAACTTCGTCAAACGTGAGAAGCAGTGGCAGACCGAGCGGAAGGAACTTCAGCGTCAGATCCGCCTATGATCGAATTGGCTCCGCTTTGCTGCGACCAATCGAGTAGTACCAGAACCCTTCTTCCCGCATCTGCTGCGGATCGTAGAGGTTGCGGCCGTCGAAGACGGCTGGAATCGCCATCCGCCGCCGCATTTCGGCAAAATCGGGATTTCGAAACTCCTGCCATTCCGTGTTGATGGCCAACCCATGCGCTCCTTCGAGCACATCCATGGGCTGCAGTCCGTAGCGGAGCTTGTCGCCGTAAAGAGCCCGCACGTTGTCCATGGCCTCTGGATCGTGGACCTGGACCTTGGCTCCATGCTTCAACAACCAGTCGATCAGCACCAGCGCGGGGGCTTCCCGGATGTCGTCCGTTCGCGGCTTAAAGGCCAGGCCCCACACGGCAATCGTCTTATCTGCGACTCCGTCGTCGAAGTGCCGCTTGATGGCCTCGATCAGCGTGAACTTCTGCTTATCGTTGACCTGATCAATCGCGTCCAGCATATGCGGTTCGACCTTTACCTCGCGGGCCATACTGGCCAGTGCGCGAATGTCTTTGGGGAAACAGCTGCCTCCATAGCCAACGCCCGGGAACAGGAATGAAAATCCGATGCGGCGGTCGTGCCCGATGCCGCGGCGCACGTCGTTAATGTCGCCCCCCATCCGCTCGCAGAGATTGGCCATCTCGTTGATGAAGCTGATTTTCGTGGCCAACATGGCATTGGCGACATATTTGGTCAACTCGGCGCTTTCCGGGGACATGATGATGAATGGATGTTCCGTACGCAGGAATGGGGCGTATAGGTCGTGCAATGCTTCGGCGACCTCAGGGCGTCGCACGCCGACGACCACGCGATCGGGAACGGTGAAGTCATTGATGGCGGCCCCTTCTTTGAGAAACTCCGGGTTGCTCGCGACGTCACAATCGCGACCGGTCAGCTTCTTTAGCAACTCGGTTGTCGCCCGGTTCGTTCCGACCGGGACGGTGCTCTTGATCACCACGATGGTGTGCGGAGCCAGATGAGCTGCCAACGAGTTGACGACAGACCACAGAGCCGACAGATCGGCCGAGCCGTCTTGTGACTGGGGGGTGCCGACCGCCAGAAAGACCATCCGAGCGCCGTGTACCGCCTCCGCGAGTTCGGTAGTGAATCGCAAGCGCCCGGCGGCGGAATTCCGCACGACCAGTTCGGTCAGGCCGGGTTCATAAATGGGGATCTGTCCCTGGCTCAGTTCTTCGATCTTCGCCGCGTTGATGTCGACACACGTCACCTGGTTGCCGCTATCGGCCAGGCAGGTGCCGGTGACCAATCCCACATATCCCGTCCCAACTACGGCAATCTTCATGTTCAGAGTTCCTGTTCCTGTGCGTCCCCAACGTATTCCCACGTGACCGCCGAAGGAGTTCCCTTGCCGGCCGGTACGCAGCCATTCCGGAGGCAAGAGAGGTGCAGTCCCCTCTCCCTGGAATCCTCCTCATCTCCAGTAGTATGCGCCACACTTGCCGCCAACGGCGTGAGGCGCTCTGCATCGACGAGATTTGAAGGGCACCGAGCAATTCGGGAGCCGTAGGATCGCTGAGAACCCGCTTTTCGCTACATCTGGCAGGGACCGCGACACCCACGAAATCGTCATGGACGGTGGACTTCGTGTGGACCGGAGGAGCGCCCTTCCGTACGTGCCAGCGCAGGTAGCGGTTCGCCGAGGAACCACGATCGCCCGACCCGACGTTACAGGGCCGGCTTTTCGTCCCCGACGTTGCTATCAGCCTCTTCGCTCGGCACCCGCACTATCGCTGCCAGCTTGTCATCTTCGTCCAGACTCATGATCCGCACGCCCTGGGTATTGCGGCCAATGACGCTGATTTCGCGAGCGGCAATGCGCTGAATCTTACCGCGGAGGGTCATCATCATCAGCTCGTCCTCGTCGCTCACCCGCTGCACTCCCATGACCTTCCCATTGCGCCCCGTCGCCTTAATATCCCGCAACCCTTTTCCTCCGCGTCGTTGCGTGCGGTAGCGATTGCTTGAGTTTGGCTCGTCGTCGACCTCCTCGCCAACTTCCGCGGGGGCATCGGGAACCACCGCCTCGGAAGGGACCGGTTCTGGACTGGTCGAATCGCCGTCGTCCGCGCTGCCGGCGCCTCCCCCTTCCACTACGGCAATCGCCTCATGTGGACCAAAGGGAGTGCGCTTGCCGTAGCCGTTTTCGCAAGCGGTCAATAGCGTGGCATCTGGATCGGCCACGACCATCCCGACCAGCTCGTCGCCGGCGCTCAACGAGATGCCTTTGACGCCGGAGGCATTGCGTCCCATCGGCCGCACATCCGCTTCGCTGAATCGAATCGCCATGCCATTCGCCGTGGCCAGGACCACTTCGTCGCCTGGTTTGGTGACGACGACATCCACCAGCTCGTCGTCCTCACGGAGCTTGATGGCGATGATGCCACCGGTGCGCGGACGGCTGTACGCTTCCAACTCGGTTTTCTTCACCAAACCTTTGCGCGTCGCCATCATGAGGAAATGGCCGGGCAGATCGAAGTCCCGTACCGGCCGACAGTCGGTGATCCTTTCCCCTTCGCGCAGGTTCAGCAGATTGACGATGGCACGCCCCCGGCTATCGCGTCCGAGCTGCGGCAGGCCGTATACTTTCTGCCAGTACACGTTTCCCTTGTTGGTGAAGAAGAGCAGGTAGGCGTGTGTGCTGGCGACGAACAGGTGAGCGATCGGGTCTTCCTCGTCGGCTCTCGCCCCCGTCAACCCTTTTCCGCCACGACGCTGGGCCCGGTAGGTACTGGCCGGGGTACGTTTGATGTAACCCTGATGGCTGATCGTCACCACCATCGTCTCTTCGGCAATCAGATCCTCGACGTCGATCTCACCGATCTCGTCGCCGCTGATCTCGGTGCGGCGTTCGTCGCCATGCCGCTGACGGATGGCAAGGAGTTCGTCGCGAATGATGCGGTAGATATTCTGGTCGTCGGATAACACCCGCAGGTGCTCGGCGATCTCGGCCAAGAGGCCACGGTACTCGTCGCTCAACTTATTTTGTTCGAGATTGACCAACTGGCCGAGCGTCATGCGCAGGATAGCGTCGGCCTGTACGGCCGTCAGCGCGTAGGCGTCGGCCGTGCCTCGGTCCGCCTGGAATTCCCGGAATCCTTCTTCGCCCAGCGCGCGCTCGAGCATCGAGGCCGGACAGGCGACGCCCATCAAGCCGACCTTCGCTTCGGCCTGGGTCTGCGAGGCCCGGATAATCCGGATGATTTCGTCAATGTTCGCCAGCGCCAGCAAGAGACCTTCGATGGTATGCTTGCGTTTGCGGGCTTTAGCCAGCAGGAACTGCGTGCGGCGGCGAATGACCGTGACCCGATGGCGCAGGAACTCTTGCAGCAGTTCCTTTAAGCTCAGCGTTCGCGGCTTCCCGTCGACCAGCGCCAGGAAGATGAGTGAAAACGAATCCTGGAGCGGCGAGAACTGATACAGCTGATTGAGGATGATTTCCGGGTCGGCATCCCGCTTCAGCTCAATGACCAGGCGTACGGGTTCCTTGAGATCGCTTTCGTCACGAATCTCCGAGATTCCCTTAATACGATCGTCATTGACGAGTTCGGCGATTCGTTCGACAACGCGATCGCGGAACTGCTGGTAAGGAATCTCCTGGACCACAATGCGCGAGCGACCGCGCTTGTCTTCTTCGATCTTGGCCCGAGCTCGCACGACAATGGTGCCGCGGCCCGAATAGTAACCACGGCGGATGCCGCTGCGGCCACACACTACCCCTCCGGTCGGGAAGTCCGGCCCCGGCACGATCTCCATGAGTTCATCGATCGACACGTCAGGCTCGTCGATCAGCCGTACCAGGGCATCGCAGATTTCCCGCAAGTTATGCGGGGGAATCGAAGTGGCCATCCCGACTGCGATCCCGGCCGAGCCGTTGACCAGCAAGTTCGGGAACTTGGAAGGCAGCACCGTCGGCTCCATGTTCCGCTCGTCGTACGTCGGAACAAAATCGACGGTGTCCAGCTCGAGATCCTCGAGCATCTGGGCGGCTACGGACGACAAGCGGGCTTCTGTGTACCGCATCGCCGCCGGCGGCAAGCCGGCGATCGAACCAAAATTGCCCTGCTTATCGATCAGCACGTGACGCATGTTCCATTCCTGGGCCATGCGCACCAGCGTCGGATAGATCACGGCCTCGCCATGCGGGTGATAATTGCCGCTCGTATCTCCCGAGATCTTCGCGCACTTCACACGACCCGCGCCGGGCCCCAGGTTCAGGTCGTTCATGGCCACCAGTATGCGACGCTGGGATGGCTTCAGCCCGTCGCGCACGTCCGGCAAGGCCCGACTGACAATTACACTCATCGCGTACGTCAGGTAACTTTCCTTGAGCTCCTGATCGATCGGAGCATCGAGGAAACGCGTACCGTCGTCACCGTTTACCGGCGGCGTGTTATCGTCGTCAGACAAAGAGCAATCCTTTCAATCGCTGGCCCCGTCCCCTTGGCTGCGGGACGGCGAGAGAGAACATACAGCTGGCCAGAGTGTATCACTTTTCCGCTTGATCCACAACGGCCCAGCGACGCAGGCGCAAGTCGCAACCCTTTATCGAAAAAGACCTTACGAAGCGCACCACCCCGGACGTTTCCGCCACCATCCGACGGCAGCCAGCCCTGCCCCGGCCGAAGCGATTTTTACCCCCGTCGCGCGAGCTCGCTTTCCGGGTCCTCAACGGGTTTCTCCACATCGACGACTTCGGCGCACGCATGTGAGAGCTGCCCCAACAGTCGAAAATAAGCCATTGCTAACAGCGTGAAAAGCAAGGCCAGACTCGTGTCGACCACCCATCCGTGCGACCGCAGGCGCAACAGCACCATGACAGCCTGCACCAGCACAATCAGTGTGGCCGCCAGCCAGAAGTCGCGCCACGAAGTCCATGCCTGGCCCAGGCTGTGCCAGACGGGACGCGAATACGGGCTCCCGTTTTCCAGGAAGGACAACACCAGAATCGGAAAGAGCAGCACGAGCCCGACGCAGCCAATTACCCCGGCAGTGATCCAGAGCCACTGAATTTCGTTCAGCCACACATACGCCAGGTGTCCCAGTGCCAAGCCGGGAATCCCGGTCAGGCAGAGGCTGGCGATCACCGGCCAGCTTTCGAAAAACCACTCCGTTACGTTGATTCCGGGCCAGCCCTCGATCACGTCGTTGCCGTGGGACGTCTCCAGCGTCAGGTGGGCGAGGGAGGTGCTGATATAGCAAACCACCAGCCCGCCCCAGATGCAGGCGACGACACGCAACAACACGCCCAGGATCTGTTCAAGGCCGCCTCCTCGCGAGGCGGTGATCGATCCTTCGATAGCCAGCCACTCGAGATGTAGCGCCAGCGACATAAGCACCCAACGTCCGGCTGTCGCGGCATGAAACAGAAAGCGCACGGCCTGCGGATAGAGCGTTAGCTGCGGCACAGGCTGCGCCGAGGGCCAGCGCGGCAGGGCATCGGAGCGGTCGGCGACCGGCTCGTCGTGCCCCCTCGGTGCATCGCTCGGCGCGCGCCGCATTCGGTCCGAGGGTGACGGTGCCGACCGGGCCACTTCGCGCGCCGCGGACGCCAGCCAGTCCTGGGCCAGTTTCTTCATCGGCTCCGGTTCACTCGAGTCCGTCAGTCGCAACTCGTGGTCCGACGTCTGCAGCGTACCACGCGGACGGCGCGCCGCTTTTTCTGGGACAGGCACGGAAAACACGAGATGGCAGTCCGGACACTGCGTCGACAGGCCGATCTGCCCGCTTTCCGCGTCCTGCCGTGTGCCGCACAACGGACAGACGAAGCTGAAGTCGAAGGACGAGTCGCTTCCTGTCGCGTCAGCGGCCGCAGGCAGGATCGAGCCGCCATCACCGGCGGGAATCCGAGAGGACGACGATTCCAACGTAGCCGCTTCCCCGAGAAGATCTTCCCAGCGGTCGGGGAGCATGTC
>JBFWYF010000099.1:0-12665 GCA_050186685.1 Pirellulaceae bacterium | reverse complement strand
GCCAGTGTGAAGTCTCGCTCGATTCCGCACTGGCTGGCCGCCTCCCCAATCGAGCGCAATTACCCAACTTCTCTCGGCGGCCTGCCAGTGCCACTCAGTCGCGACGCGGACGGCGAGGCCCCGTGTGTGCCTCCCTTTCGGGCTAGATTGCTCAGGGCGACCGCTGCCCAGGGCGGCGCTCCGCGGCTGTCGCCCCTACGCTCCTAGGCTGGCATGTTGAACGCCAACCGCGTCGCGGTTGTAAATGCTTCCGGGCACTCTTCCCGACTTGCCAGCTCGCGATCGGGATCTCCCGCGTCCAAAATCACGTGTCTCTCAAAAGCGCAGCGCCTTGACCGACACGACTTAGAAGTTTTTGACGGCCCAGGGCCAGGGCCAGGGTGAGGGCGATACGGCTCTAGGACCGAGCCTGCATCGGTGGATGAGCGAGGACTCCGGATCAGGCGGCGGATTCTTCTTCGGTGAAGCGGCGGCGAGCGGTTTCCCACCAGGGGATTTCGGTAAACGCGTCTTCGTCCTCCTGCTCGTCATACACGACGTCCGATTCGTCGACCAATTCCGCCGGGAGGTCAATCGGCTCGGCAATCACCCGGGGTTCGAAGTCGTTGATGTAATCGTCCAGGTCGAACAGGGGCGTCGAATTGGCGATGTCCAGGGCGTCCTGCAGAGCGTAGTCTTCCGCGATCGGTAAGGGCCGGGGCTCGGGCAAGGGGATCGGGTCGACGATCGGCTCTTCGATCGGGATGGCGAAGATCGGCGCAGGCGGTGGCTCGACCGGCTCGGCCGTCAGGACCGGTTCAACGGGTTCCACGATGGGGGCCGGCTCTGGGAGCCGTTCGTGGCGCGTGACGCGCACGCCCGGAGAGCCATGGGCGGGCAGGATGCGGACATCGACCGTGGCGCGTTCAAACATCTTCAGGATGTGGTCGTGGCAGGTAAAGAACAGGAGTTGCCGCCCCTCCTTGGCAAAGTCGCACAGGACACGCACTGCCGATTCGGCACGCTGGGCATCCAGGTTGACGAGCACGTCGTCGAGGATCATGGGGATGTTGACGCCTCGGCGGCCATAGGCGGCGACGAGTGCCAGGCGGAGGCTCAGGAAGATGGCTTCGCGCGTGCCACGGCTCAGCACTTCCAAGGACATGGGCCGCCCATCGTGGTCATCTACGCGGAGCTCGTGCTCGCCCAAGGGAGTCCAGATGCGCGTGTATTTGCCAGCGGTCAGTTTCTCGAGATAGAGGGACGCTTCGCTCAGCGTCTCGGGCTGCCGCTCGGCTTCGTACCGTTCCCGGACGATTTCCAGCATACGGACGCAGATGCCGGATGCCTGCCAGCGCCGGACAGCGCGTTCGATCCGCTGCTCGAGGCAACCGATTTCGAACTTGGCGGCGCCCAGCCGCCGGTTCTCGCTTAACGTCTTCATCTCCTGCTGTACTTCACCGCGCCGCTGGTGAGCTTGCCCCAGACGGTTCTGGGAATCCTGCAGCTTGTGCAACAGTGCTTTGTGGCGGCCTTCCAACTCCTCTTTGGTCGCACTGCCCAATTCGGTCTCGACCTGCGTTTCAGGACAGAACCCGCCGATGATCGCGGCGATTTGTTCCGACAGGGTGCGGTGGCGTTCGTTCAGCCGGGCGATCTCCTGCAGCTTTTGCCAGCGCGTCCGCAGGTCGTCCTCGTCGGTGACCCGCAAATCGGCGAAGTGGGCCTCACGTGCCCGCAGCAGCCGGCGGAGCAGTTGCGACAGCGAGCCGATACGTTGCCGCAGTTCGCGGTCCTCCCGCTGCATGTCGCGGCGCCGATTGACCATGTCGCGCTGGCCGGACAGGGCCGTGGCCAGCTGGCTCAGCTGCAGTTGAGGATCCGGAGCGGCGTTGCTGAGCCCGACGTCTTCGTTCAGCTGGCGCAGGCGTGCGACGAGCGAATCGCGGTCTGCTTCCAACTTCGTCAGACGCTCCTTGGCTTCGGTCACACCGGTGTGGATTTTCGCGCGCCGCTGGTGATGGGCCGCCAGCTGGCGTACCTGTTTGGGATGCAGCGACTCCGGCAGTCCGGCGTTCCGCAGGGCTCGCCGCCATCGCGAGCGGGCCTCCCGCAACTCGTCGTCCGCCGCCGCGACATGTCGCTTCGTCGTATTGGTGCGCTGTTTCGCCTCGTGCCGCGCGAAGTGAAGCGGTGCCTTGCCCTCGAGCTCTTTCAGCTCTTTCTCGGCCGCCACCAGGCGAACGCTGAAGGTGCCGGCACCCGGCGGCAGCTGCCGATCCAGCTGGTCCCGCCCCTGCTGCGTGTCCTGGATGTCGCGATCCAGCGCGTCTAGCCGCCGAGCCACATTGTCCAGCTCCTCCTGCGAAGCCTTCTCCGCCATCGTCTTCCACAGCGCGGAAAAACCCATGCAGAACACGCCCAATGCTCCGACGCCCCAGGCGATCTCGGGTTGCATCGGCATGACGTGCCGGCCAAACAGGCTGGACGACAACAGGACGAACCCGAACACGAACATGATGCCGATTCCGACCAGCATCCGCATCCGATGCAGCTGGTCATCCAGCAGCCGTTCGCTTTCGTGTTCGAGCTCCTCGCGCTGGCGCGCCATCTGGTCCAGCCGATCCTCCAACCCGACGCGCTTGCGCAGCTGTTTGACCAGTTCGCCGGCCCGCTCCAACTGCTGGTCAAAGTCATCGACTGGCCGGCCGTCTAACTCGTCTCGAAGCTCGCTCGTCGCAGCCGTGGCCTCTTGCTGCTGCTTCTTGTACTGCTTCCGAGCCAACGACCGCTGCTGCATGGATTGCCGCAGGGAATGAGCCGGCGCTTCCAGCTGTTGGGCAACCCGCCCGGTAATCACCGGGGCCTGCGCCAGCTGTACACCCCCTTCGGCCGCGAGCTTCTCGTCCAGCTGCAGCAGTTCCAGTTCGCTGGTCTCGACGTCTTTTCGAATACGCTGGATCTCGTTCTCCAGCGAGGCGATCCACGGGCCGTGCTCGCAAATGGCTTCGATCCGGCAGCTGTGATCCCACAGCGCGCGGTTGATAGGCTGCAGCGCCAGCTCGCGTTTGACCTGCTGACGCTGCTTGTGCAGCGGTTCGAGCTGCTCTTTGTGTTGCTCGATCTCCAGGTTTAAGTTGTCCAGACGAGCGAGGCAGTCCTCCGGCAGCGGGTCGACAACACCGATTTTCCGCAGCTGGCCCGACACCTCGTGACGCTGGCGCCACTTGTCGCGGACCTGGATGGCGATTTCGACCGTACGCGAATCGTGTTCCAGCCGGGCGATCTGCGTATCGAGCTGGGTCAGTTCGTCGGTCAACGCCGTTCGCTGCCGGCCCAGGTCGAACCACCGGCGCGTCTGGGCCTCGAGATCAGCGACTTCCCCAAGCAGCTTCTCGCGCTGCTGGAACAATCCCGCCAACTCTCCTTTCAACGATTCGTCACCCAGGATCTTGCGCCGCTCTTCGACCAGCCCTCGGATGACCTCGACCAGCGATACGCGGTCGACACCGTTGGCCAGGTTGTACAACTGCTCCGCCGCCTGGGTGTCGTTCAGCGTCGCCAGTTCCTGCAACTCGTGGATGCCGATCGCAAACACGTTGTTGAAGATCGATTCATCCACGCCCGACAACAGGACGTTCAGCAGATGCTGGCCCTGTCGACTGCCATTAGCGGCCAGCACGATGACGCGGCCGAGCCCCGCCGGATCGGTCTCCGATTGCCGCCGTTCGATGACGAAGTCGCCGCTGTGATTCTGGACGCGCAGCATGCCGCCGGGTACGCCGCCATAGACGGGCGGCAAGTAGCACCGGCGCCGATCGGGCGAGAATCCGTAAAATCCCGCCCGCAGGATCTGCATCAACGTCGTCTTGCCGGCTTCGTTCCGCCCGAAGAACAACGTCACGCCGGTCGATAGTTCATCGACCACCATCGTGTTCCAGACGCCGAATCCGTCGACATGAATGTCGGTGATCTTCACGGCTCACTCTCCATGCGTCCGCTGATTCCCCCCGCTTCGGCACTCCGCTCCTCGCCGCGCAGCAAGCCGATGCCCAGCAACGCCGCCTCCCGCACCGCCCGCTGCCGGACCGGCCGCTCCGCCAGCGCCAGTTCCGTGCGCAGCTCGTCCGGCAAATGACGGATCGTCTGCGGGATGTCCAGTACCAGCGGCTTCGCGTCTTCTTCCAGGAACTCGCGGGCGATCCGCAGATAATCGCCCAGGATCGAGTCCTCGTCGGTCCACTCGTCACGCAGCCGCTCTGGCGGTTCCACATTGAGCGACAAGGACCAGGCCGCCTGGGAGCCTTTTCCGAACTCGTCCTGCAGCCATTCGAGCAGCTCCCGCCGACGATGTTCATGGACCAGCGAACTGTTGAACCAGCCTTCGCCGGCTAACGTCCACTCGACCAGAACCAGCCGATCGGTGTCGGCCAGCAGTTTCTGCGTGCGCAACCGCATCGCGTTGCGAATGTCGCCTGGCGATGCCCCCTCGGGCACCAGGACGCGCTCCTGTGCCCAACGGACGGCGTCTGTCTCGACCTGCCGCAGCCGGATCGCCCCGGCCGCGTCGATGTGGACGAGCGTGCAGCCGTGTGGACCAACGTGGTCCGGTGCAATTCCCTGCGTCCATCCCGGCAGGTGCACGACCTGCTGCCCCTCGTGCGACGTCGATTCCGATACCGAACCCCCCATCGCCCAGAAATCGATGCGGGCCGGCATCTCCCCCACGTCACAGGCCCCATACACCACCGCCAGATGGGGCACGTCACTCGATGTCGCGGTAAACTCCGCAGCACGCAGAGGACGCTGCGGATTCCAGCTCCGCCCCAGAATGACCGCCGCCTGGCGATCGTTCACCACGACGGTCTTGGCTTCGACGAGGTCGTCGGAAAACAGATGCACGTTGCTCGGCATGTCCACGTGCTGCAGCCAGTCGGCCGATAAATCCTGCCGGCTCCCCGACCAGTACACCGGAATTCCGTTGTCGTGCAGCAGCTCAAACTGGCGCCGCAGGAAGGATACCGCCCGCGGTCCGCCGCTCGCCGCATCCAGCAGGTCGCCGGTCAGCAAAACGAAGTCGACCTCTTCGCGCAACGCGCTCTGCACGGCTTGCTCGGCCGCACGGTAAGTCGCCGTCGTCAGGATCTCCAGCAACGACTCCGGGACCTCGGCGATCCCGCCCAGCACGGCGTGCAGTTGAAAGCCACCGGCACAAAGAAATCGAAGTGACTGGGTCGTCATGAGCACCTCCCTGCGCTCGCCTTGGCGCGAACGGGGTGAGTTTAGCAAGGACGGGGAATTCAAGCTATGTCGATTCGTTGCGCGCAACGGCAGCGGTGCGCCGGCCGGATTCGGCGAATGGCGGGCTATCCCGACGGCCGGGCGCCACCTAGGATGCAGGCATCTCGCAGAGGACCGGATGGCCGCTGGCCGAGACGTGAGTCTTGGCGAGAGGAAAGTCCGGGCTCCGCAGGACAGGGTGGTCGGTAACTCCGACCGGTCGTAAGACCCGGGACAGGGCAACAGAAAGCAAACCGCCACGCGGGCTCGAGCCCCCGTCTCTGCTCGCGTGGTAAGGGTGAAATGGTGCGGTAAGAGCGCACCAGCAGTCGAGGTGACTCGGCTGGCTAGGCAACCCCCACCCGGAGCAAGGCCAAACAGGGAGCAGACAAACGTCGCGGTTCGGTCCGGACCGCTATCGACTCCCGGGTAGGCCGCTTGAACCGTCGAGCAATCGCCGGTCTAGATGAATGGCCGTCGCCCGGCAACGGGCACAGAACCCGGCTTACAGGTCCACTGCGAGATTTTTCTTCTTCTTCACGTTCGCCGCACCGAAACGGCTGCCAAGGTTAAAGGATCCGGGACACGACGCCACCCAGGCACCGTTGGACGCCACCGTCGGTCAGGAGCAACAGCGCTCCTTCGTCGTCGATCCCCTGGCAGACACCGGTTGTCAGGCGGCCGCTGCTGTCGAGTTGAACGGTACGCCCCTGCAGATAGCACCGCTGACGCCACGCGTCCGCTAGCGGCCAAGTTTCCCCCGCGAGTGTCCTCAGCAACTGCTGCAAACGCTGAAGAACGGCAATGAGAATCTCTGTTCTATCGAAGGGGCGTGCCGCCACATCGATCAGCGCGGTGGCGATCGATTGGAGTTCGATCGGGGCGGAACTCAGAGAATTATTGACATTCAGCCCGATACCAAGGATCAGCCGTTCGGCACGGTTGCCCGACGTCTCGACCAGGATGCCGCAGATTTTACGGCCATTGACATAGACATCGTTCGGCCATTTGATCCGCACGGCAGCATGCGGCACGCGAGACTCGAGCACTTGGGCCACGGACAAAGCTGTGGTCAGAGACACCAGCGGCCAGTTCCGACGTGGAAAGGCAGCGGCATCGGGACGGATTACGAGTGAGAAAGTGAGTCCACCGGAACCGGCCCACCATTGGTTCGTTCCCCGCCCACGCCCCGCGAATTGCTCGTCGGCCAGGACCAGCAGCGGAGAAGGCAAATCGGGGCGTTGCGCGAGTTCGACCGCCCGGGTGTTCGTTGATCCAATCCGAGCGTGGAATTCAATCGCCGCCAGGTCCGCATCGCGCTCGATGCGTGGCAGGTCAAACGAGTTCATGCCGCACGATTCCAACGGGTGAAGTGGAAACGGTCTTAGCGCGAGCGCGCGACCGCAAAGTGAGCCATGGCCGCTAATGTGTTCCGGGCAGGGCTGGCGGGCAGGATGTCCAGTTGCTCGGCCGCCCGCTGCGAAAACTCCAGAGCTCGGTCGCGAGCATACTTCAGGCAATCGTAGCGACGAAAATAGGGCCGCAACGCGGATAGACGCTGCTCGGGCGCTCCGTGCAAAACAGCCAGGACCTCCGCCCGTTCCGCGCGGCTGCACGTGGCCAGCAAGTGCAGCAGTGGCAGCGTAGGTTTCTGTTGCGCGAGGTCGGTGCCTAGCGATTTACCCGTCGTCTTCTCGTCCCCGGCCAGATCCAGGATGTCGTCCGCGATCTGGAAAGCGATCCCCAGGTTCCGGCCGAACTGCGAGAGTCGGGTCACGACGTCGGGTGAACTGCTGGCGTAGTAGGCACCCAACTCACAAGCGCAGGCACACAACTCGGCGGTCTTCGCCGAGATCATGTCGACGTACTCGGCCTCCTCGAGCGTGTAGTCACCCATGCTGCCCTGCTGCCGCATTTCCCCCTCGCATACCGTGTTCGTTGCGCGGCCGATCACGCGGCACGCCCAAGTCGTCTCTAAGGTGCTTGCCAGGTAGAAGGCATGGGTAAAGAGGAAGTCGCCGAGCAGCACGCTGGTCTTGGAATCCCAACGCGAGTTCACGGTGGCCAGATGGCGACGCGTCTCGGCGTCGTCGAGCACATCGTCATGGACCAGCGTGGCCGTGTGGATCATTTCGACGACGGCTGCCAAGACAAGGTGCTCGCGCGTCGTCCGGCCGGCGGCCTTGCCGGCCAGCAAGACGAGGGCGGGGCGCAGCCGCTTGCCGCCGAGCAACACGCCGTACCGTACGATCTCGTCGACGTAGGCGTATTCGCTTCGCATCTCGTCCCGCAGAATCTGTTCCGCCTGGGCGAGCTCGTCGGCAATCGGGGCGTACAGATCCTGAAGGGCAGGCGGGGTCAGCGATTCCCCGGACTGCAACATGTTGTTGACGACCGAACTCACTGGGATTTCCTTTCGAATCGCCCGCTCCGGCCACCGGATTTCTCTTCCAGCCAGATGCGTTCGATCACCATGTCGCGATCGACCGATTTGCACATGTCGTAAATGGTCAGTGCCGCGACGCTGACCGCCGTCAGGGCTTCCATCTCAACGCCCGTCCGAGCCGTGACGGTCACGACGGCGTCGATGCGGACCGTCCGCTCGTCGGGAAACTCGAAAGAGACCGATACTGCATCGAGCGGCAACGGATGGCAGAGCGGGATCAGTTCACCGGTCCGTTTGGCACCCATGATGCCAGCCAACTGGGCCACGGCCAGTACATCACCCTTGGACAACTGGCGATCCCGGATCAATCGCAGCGTATCGGGGGCCATGCGTACGAGTCCGGCCGCCCGGGCCTCCCGCCGCGTCACGTCCTTGCCGCCCACATCCACCATGCGGCTCGACCCAGATTCGTCGAAATGGCTGAGCGACTGTGACACGGCGTTTGGACCCCCGGTGTGTGCGGACGTTCACGAGGCAACGGACCGGTCAGGGCCGCATGCAATCAGCGGACCGATCCCCGCCTGCCCCTCGTCGCGGTGCAGCCACCCCAGCTGCCATCCCCACGGAAAGTGCGAGCCCACACGACGCGAAGACGCCCATTCTAGGCAACCCGCGCAGACGGTCGAGGTGGGCTAATAAAATGTCAGGATACGTGGTCCTTCTCCCCCATAACGTGGTGCACAGGATGCTTGCCCCGCCCGGTAAACCGCTGCCGCAACCCGTTATTGGGGAAGAGGGCGCATTCTCTCGACGTCTTAGCTCCTACCGCAGTCGCCGCTCGCCATTAACCTGGATATTCGCGGTCAGCTCGCCACTCTCGTCCGGACGACGGTCGGGCTATAATTCCCCGTTCTGCACGACTACCGCGAATTTGCGAGTGAGGAGGATCAAGCGATGGTGAAGACCGCCAGTACGATGCTGCCGCTGGGCACGCAGGCCCCCAATTTTGCTCTGTTGAATGTCGACGGCCGGACCGTCCGCCGAGACGACTTGGCGAAGGCACCGGCGCTGGTCGTCATGTTCATCTGCAATCATTGCCCGTTCGTTAAACACCTCGCCGCCGGGCTCGCCCGGTTTGGTGCCGAATACCAGGAACGGGGGGTCGCGGTTGTCGCCATCAATTCCAACGATGCTTCTGCTTATCCGGAAGACTCAGCGGAACGCATGGTGCATGAAGCCGAGGAACGAGGCTACACGTTCCCCTATTTGTGCGACGAGGACCAGGAGGTGGCGAAGGCCTACCATGCGGCTTGTACCCCCGATTTCTTCGTGTTTGACGGGCAGCAGCGATTGGTCTATCGCGGACAGTTCGACTCCAGCCGGCCGGGGAACGGGATTCCGGTCACGGGTACCGACCTGCGCAGCGCCGTGGACGCAGTGCTGGCGGGTCGACCCGTCGCCAGCGAGCAGCGCCCCAGCATCGGGTGTAATATCAAATGGCGCAGCGGCCGGGAGCCTGGCTATTTTGATCCTGCCGGGGTCAAGTAGCCACGCTCGCCAGAGCGTGGGCGGCGAGAGCGGGCGGCCTATTTTCGGCGCGATGTCGTGCGCTCCCCCCTTTCTGGCGAAAGGGGCTACGCCAGAGTGGCCCGCCGGTCCCTCGGCGGCTCCATGCGTTCTCCCTCGTCCGCCAGAGCGTGGACAAGCCGTATGAGCGGAGCAAGAGCTTACGCCAGGCTACACGACAATCCCCCACGGCGCGCGATAGGGACGGTCGAGCATGCTGGCCGCTCGTTCGTTGCCGACGATCCGCTCAGCCGCCGGATCCCACCGCAGCGCTTCGCCCGTGCGGGCGGCGATGTTCCCCAGATGGCAGACCGTGGCGGACCGGTGTCCAATCTCGACGTCGGCGTTCGGACGCTGACCCGACTTGATACACTCCAGCCAGTTGCGGTGATGGTCGTCCGTGGACGTGCCAAAGCCGAGCTTTGTGTTCCGTTCACGGACGGCCTGCTGGACGACTTCCGGCGGATCGCTGACCAGTTCGCGGCGGGAAACCGTGATGGTGCCCTCGCTGCCAATGAACGTAATGTTCTTGGGGATATCGGCCTGTTCCTGTCCGAGCACCACCTTTACACCAGTGGCATACTCGTAAGTAATGCGGGACTTGTTGGGGACTTCATACCAGCCCTCGGGATGGTACTCCGCGGTGCCTTGGATTTTGACCGGACCACTGTTGTCCATGCCGAGAGCCAACTGCACGATGTCCAGATCGTGGGCGCCGAAGTTGGTCATCTGACCGCCCGAATAGTCCCAAAAGAAGCGGAACAGGTAATGGACTCGCTTCTCGTTGTACGGCCGATAGGGGGCTGGCCCCAACCAGAAATCGTAGTCAAGCTCGGCGGGCGGATCTGAGTCGGGAACAGGGGGCGGACGGAAGTTGACAGCGGGGATTCCGACACGAACCTGCTGCATCTGGCCCACTGCGCCGCCGCCAAACAGCTCGGCCGCCAATCGGAATTGAGGGGACGACCGCTGCTGCGAGCCGCATTGGACGACCACCTGGTACTTCCGAGCCGCCTCGACCATCTTGCGGCCCTCCGTCACGAACAGCGACAGCGGTTTCTCGCAGTAAACATGCTTGCCGGCCTTGCAGGCCTCGATCGTGGGAATGGCGTGCCAGTGATCGGGCGTCGTAATGACCACGCCATCGATATCTTTGCGATCCAGCACGCGTCGAAAGTCGCTGTAACCTTGGCAGTTCTCGCCGAACCGTCGGAGAGCGGCAGCGAGATGCCGTTTATCGACGTCGCATGCCGCCGCGATCTGGCCCTCGTGCGGTGGTGCGTTCTGCATACCGCGGCCGCCGACGCCGATAAAGCCCACGACGACCCGCTCATTGGCTCCGAACGCGCGGGCGGGGACGAAATACGGTGCGGCAAATGCCCCCGCGGCCGACACGCTCGATTGGGCCAGAAAACGCCGGCGAGTTGACCTGCGAACGGTCGACATGGATGCTGCTCCTCATCGGGAAGGACTCAACGGACGAGTTGCCGTTTCCACGCCTATGCTCACATCGGACAACCCGACTGTCAATCCGCGACAACGGACCGTGGGGACTTACTCAAGCAACTGCCGGACGTCCTGAAACACCGCATCCAACATGGGCTCGGTCAGCTTCCCCGTGAACGTGTTCTGCTGACTGGGATGGTAGCTGCCGATCAGCCAGCGGTCGTCGGTCAAACCGTGGCGAGCACGGTGGCCGAACGGAGTGTCGACGCGGCCGACCCAACCCCGCGTTCGGAAGAGCCGCAGCAGCTGGTTCCAGGCCAGCTGACCCAGGGCCAGGTAGACCCGTGCCGGGATTATTTCCAGGGTTTCCTCAAGCCAGCTTCGGCAATGGGCGATTTCCTCCGGCGCGGGCTTATTGGCTGGTGGAGCACAATGACAGACGGCCGTGATGGCGCAGCCGTACAGCGTCAAACCATCATGGCGTTGGTCTGAGTTCGGCTGATTGGCGAAGCCAGCCTTGTGCAATGCTCGGTACAGCCACTGGCCGCTCCGATCGCCGGTGAACATCCGGCCGGTCCGATTTGCGCCGTGGGCGGCTGGAGCCAGCCCCACAATCAACAGCGACGCGTGGGCATCGCCGAAGTTCTCGACCGGGAGCCCCCAGTAGGCTTCGTGCTGGAACGACCGCCGCTTCGTACGGGCAATCTCCTGACAATAGCCGCGCAACCTCGCACAGCGTTCGCACGCCACGATGGCCTGGTTCAATGACTGCCAACGACCCACTTCGCATTTCCCTCCATGGCTCGCAACAGCGACGTTTCGGTCAAGGCACCCACGAGCCGGCCTGCTTGGTTGACGACGGCTACCGACCCGCGCGCATGGTTCACCATCGCCTCCGCCGCCTGGCTCAGACGATCACCGGGGCGCAATACCGGTGCCTCGATGGCGAGTTGATACAAGGTTACGGGCCCGGGCAACTGAAATTCTTCACCCAGCCATGGACTTAGCTCCGCTCGGCATTTGGCCAGCTGAATGTCCCGGCGAGTAACGACTCCCAACGGGAGGTCGCCCCGCAGGACGGCCAGGCACGCGGCTCCCGTCTGCATCAACAAAAAGGCGGCGTCGTCCAGGCTCGCATCGCAGTCCACCGACTCGGGACTTCGGTCCAGCCACTGCGTTACGGCCGAACGGCAGAGCGACGAACTGCCGAAGCTCAACTCACGCAGGAAGTCCGTGGTGGTGACCATGCCCACCAGCCGTTCGGCGTCCACCACAGGCAGCGATTGGAATTTGTGCTGCAACAGTAGCCGCAAGGCTTGCTCCGGCAGGTTCCCCGGCGACAGGGTCACCAGCCGCGTCGACATGATGTCGCGGGCCTTAGGTTCACTCAGTCGCCGGTCCACGGCGTGCCCCGTTACATGGCATGCCAGCGCTAGAGACTGAACCGTCCGGACAATGTCACCCAGCGAAACGATGCCCACGAGCGCGCGATCGGATTCGATGATGGGCCACGGATGATAGTCAATCGTATTCCATTGCTTGAGCACATCGACCAGCGCGGTGTCGGCGGACAGCGACAGCGGATTGTAAGTGACCACCGTTCCCAAATCGGCTGGCAGCATGCGACGTACCTGGCTTAGAACAAACGGGGCGCGTGAATGCGGTGGGGGGACCGACGGCCGCCCGGCACCGCCTGTCCCGGCTACCGCAACTCTAGCTCGCTCGGCGGAATGGGAGTGGTCGGACGCGCGGATTTGTAGCGAAACGCGCAAGAGTTGTAGCGGAAGTGGCAACACTTCCGAGCAGAGCCTCGTCCCCGCCCTCACGAATCCACCCCAAACAGGAAGTGTTGCCACTTCCGCTACGAGCGTCGCCCCAGACGGGGGACTCAACTATTATCGCCCATCAGCATGCTCCCGAGGCCACCCATGTTGTTGAGCAGCGAACCTTCCTCCTTGCCGCCGCGCCCAACGCCCGGCGCATTGGCCAGAATGCGCCCGGCAAACCG
>JBFWYF010000098.1:0-12667 GCA_050186685.1 Pirellulaceae bacterium | reverse complement strand
CGCGATTTCGTCAGAGGCGGGGCCGATTCCAGCGGGAAGGCTGGGGGGATACCAAATTCCGCTGACAAGCGTTGAAGAAGGCGGCATTTTTGGTAGCGCCTACGCTCCCGTCAAGCTGTCCTGAATTAGATTCTCCCCGGTGTGCTTTCGTTCGTTGTGTTTCTCACCCGTTCGGCCGCTACACGATCTTACCCTGACTTCCCATTTTTTCCAGACCCCACAGCCGTGAGCCGGCGGAGCTCTTTAGGTAGCGGGAAATATACTTCCTCGGTCCGAATCGATCTAGACTCAACCGTGGCTTGAAATCGTTCCCGGAGAAAGTCGAGACATTCCTGGACGACCGATTCCGGAGCGCTCGCACCGGCAGTAACCACCACGGTGTCGTCCGGCTGAAACCACGTGGGATCAATGTCGCTTGCCCCATCGATCAAGTGCGCCGGGACGCCCCTCTCTTGGGCTAATTCCTTGAGCCGTTGGCTGTTGGAGCTATTCTGGCTGCCGAGTACCAGCACGTGATCGGCATCCGGCGCGAGGACCGAGACGGCTTCCTGCCGATTCTGGGTCGCATAACAAATATCGTCTTTCGGAGGGCCGACCATCTGCGGGAAACGCTCCTTCAACCGATCGAGCACCCGGTTCGCATCATCCACTGACAGCGTTGTCTGGGTGAGATAGGCGATTTTCACATCGGGCGGAAGGTCCAGCCGATCGACGTCCGCTGGCGTTTCGACCAATATGATCGCGTGGGGGGCCTCACCCATGGTGCCGATGACTTCGTCGTGCCCCGCGTGTCCGATCAGAACGATGGTGTAACCCTCTTGAGCAAAACGAATTGCCTCGAGATGAACCTTCGTCACGAGAGGGCAAGTTGCATCTATGGCTACGAGCTTGTGCTCGCGAGCCACCCGCCGGACTTCGGGGGCGACGCCGTGAGCGGAGAAGAGCAATGTGGCACCGTCGGGAACCTCGTTCAATTCGTCGACGAACACGGCCCCCTTTTCACGGAACGATTCGACGACGTACTTGTTATGGACGATCTCGTGGTAGACATAGACCGGCGGACCGAAGGTGCGCAGGGCCAAGTCCAGGCTTTCGATCGCCATGTTTACGCCCGCGCAGAAACCGCGCGGGCTTGCCAGCAGAATTTTCATCGCGTGGTGTTCGCTCCCGGACGTATCTTAGGGCAATCGTTCCCGGCAGACTACGGCTACTCGTAACGCAGCGCTTCGATGGGGTCCATGCGACTGGCACGCCGGGCGGGATAGTAGCCGAAGAAAATGCCGACGGCCGCGGCAAACAGGATGGCGACACCAGCGGCCGGAAACGACACCACAATCGGCCACTTTGTCCCGGACGTCAGCGAGTTAATGACCATGGTCATGGTGACGGCCGCGGCGATGCCCAGCACGATTCCGACGATGCCCCCGACGCAGGACAGCAGGACGGCTTCGACGAGAAACTGTCGCAGGATATCCCGCGACCGGGCCCCGACGGCCATGCGTATACCGATTTCCCGGGTTCGTTCGGTGACGGAGACGAGCATGATGTTCATGATCCCCACGCCGCCGACGATCAGCGAGATGCCGGCGATCGCCGACAGCATGAGTGTCAGGGTGCCGGTGATGATTCCCAGCACGTTGGCGATCTCGGTCGTGTTCTGCACGACAAAATCGGGAGGCTCGCCGCGGGCGATCCGATGGCGTTCGAGGAGGAGTTGTTCGATTTCGATTTCGGCCTCCCCCATGGATTCCGTCGACTTGGCGGAGATCATCAGCGCGTGGACGTCGTCAAAATTTGATCCCTGGAGTCGCTTCCGTACGGTGGTGTAGGGCAGCAGCACGACATTGTCCTGGTCGTCGCCGACCATATTGGCCCCTTTGCGATCGAGGACGCCGATAACGCGAAACGGAATATTGCGGATGCGGACGATAGCATTCAGCGGATTGGCGGTCTGGAACAGGCGTTCCGCGGGGGTCTGTCCCAGGACGCAGACTTTCGCGGCGGAGTGGATATCGCGTTGCGTGAAAAACCCGCCGACACGAACCGGCCAATTGCGCACCGTCAGGTAATCGATCCCGACGCCGCTCATTTCGCGGGGGCTCCAGTTGGCGTTGCCAGCAATCATCTGTCCGGTGGCGCGGACGATGGGTGAGGAGGCCCGGACGGAAGGGCATTCTCGCGCGATGGCTTCGCTGTCCCTGGCAGTCAACGTGAGCATGGTGCCCTGGCGGACTCCACCCCGCTGGCGGCTGGCCGGCATGACGACGATGACGTTCGTGCCCAGCATCTCGAACTGTCCCTGTACTAGCCCGCTGGCACTTTGCCCCAACGACACCATGGTGGTGACGGCCGCAATGCCGATCACGACTCCGAGGACGGTGAGTCCTGCACGGAGCTTGTTCTTGGCCAGTGCTCGTGCGGCCACGCGCATTGTCAGGAAAAGATTCACGGGTTCAGAATATCCAACCTTTGGGCGGCTCCACGCCGAAGACGAGCGAATCGCCGACGTTCAAGTCCCCGCTGACCAGCTCGGTATAACTGTTGTCGCTGATGCCTACGACGACCTCGACGGCTCGCAGGAATTGGCCGTCGGCAACCCAGACGTGGCGTTTATTCTGGGTCCGCCTGGCTTCGGCTTTCTCCTCGGCCGACATCTGCCGTTCGCTGACTTCGTTCTGGTCGTCGGCCCACGCGGTGCCGGAGAGCAACTGCCGGTCGGCCTCGCGGGCGTACCGGGCATCCGGCAAGAATCGCAGCGCCGAGTTGGGAATCCGCAGAATGCCCGTCCTCCGTTCCACTTCAAACGAGATCCCCGCCGTCATGCCGGGCAACAGTTTCAGATCGGGGTTCGCCGCCGCCACGATGACGGGATAAGTCACGACGTTCTGAGTTTCCGTGGAGCTGAAGCGGACTTCTTCGATCGTCCCCTCAAACAGCTCCCCCGGATAAGCGTCCACGGTGAACTGCACTTTCCGCCCGGCCTGCTGGGCCGACCGGATCATGCCGATGTCGGCCTCGTCGACGGCGGCATAGACGTGCATCTTCTTCCGCATGTCGGGGGCGAGGATGAACAATTCGGGCGTCTGGAACTGGGCTGCCAAAGTTTGCCCTGGGTCGATCTTGCGATCGATCACGACGCCGGAGACGGGCGCCCGGATCTCCGTATATTCGAGCTGGGCCTGGGAATTCGCGAGATTGGCCTCGGCCTGCAGCACGGCGGCTTCCGCGAGTTTCAGCTGGGCTTCGAGTTCCAGCCGTGAGAAGTGCACTTGATCGAGTTCCGCCTGGGAAACGTAGTTCCTGTTCTCTTGCCGCAACTGCTTCGCTCGCGTTTCGTTATTCGTGGCCAATTGCAGCGAAGCCCGGACCCGTTCGACCTCCGCCTTGCGGGTAGCGAGCTGCGCCGCGTCGCGCTGCACGGCGGCCGTATAGATGCGGGGGTCGATCCGCGCGAGCAGATCTCCTTCCGCCACTTCCTGATTGAAATTCACGTTCAGCTCGACAATCGGTCCGGAGACGAACGAGCCGACTCGCACCTGGAGCACGGGCTTTACAGTCCCCGTGGCGTTGACATCCGCCACAATATCGCCGCGAATGACGTCGGTCGTGCGCCACCCCGGCGTGTGCCGCTTGGACCAGTACGCCGCGGCAGGCCGATACGCCGCCGCTACAATGCCGCCGATCAAACCGACAACGACCAAGATACGCGCGAAATGCTTCATTGCGGTCCGACCAGATCGTTCCTTGTCTCGCGGCTCCGTGCCTTGCTTTTGCCGCCAGCAGCGGCAACCATAGCGGCTGCCCGAACTCACCTCGCACCCACAGCTATCGACCATACCTCCAGGTGACTCATGACCCGCAAATTGGCCCCTGTCGTCGCAGGCTGCCTTGTGGCGATGTTCTCTGCCAGTATACGCAGCGCGGAACCCGGTTTGGATACGTCGCGCGGGGATCAAATGATTGCCGCCTATTTCCAGGCCGAGACGGACAAGCTGGCCGAACGCTGTTTGGCTCAGGAAAAGACCCTGGAAGAGTGGAAAGCCCACCGGCAGAGGTACCATCAGCAACTGCTGGAAATGCTGGGGCTCGACCCCTTCCCGCCCCGCACCGACTTGCAGGCGACCATCACCGGCACGGTCGACCACGAGGAATTCCGAGTTGAAAAACTTCATTTCCAGTCGCGGCCCGGGCTGTACGTATCCGGTAACCTGTACGTGCCGAAGAAGGTGGAAGGACGCTTGCCCGCCATCCTTTACGTCTGTGGGCATGGCAACAACAAGAAGGACGGCGTGAGCTATGGCAGTAAATCGGTTTACCAGCATCACGGCGGCTGGTTCGCCCGCCACGGTTATGTCTGCCTGACCATCGACACCCTGCAACTTGGGGAAATCGAGGGCATCCATCACGGCACCTACCGCTATGGCATGTGGTGGTGGCTCAATCGCGGTTACACACCTGCTGGCGTCGAAGCCTGGAACTGCATCCGCGCTCTGGACTATCTGCAAAGCCGCCCGGAAGTGGATCCGCAACGGCTGGGCGTCACCGGGCGGAGTGGTGGTGGTGCGTACAGCTGGTGGATAGCGGCCATCGACGAACGCATTCGGTGTGCCGTGCCGGTGGCCGGCATCACCGACCTGACCAATCATGTTGTCGACGGCTGCGTGGAAGGACACTGCGACTGCATGTTCATGGTCAATACGCACCGCTGGGACTATGCGACGGTGGCCGCCCTGGTGGCCCCCCGACCGCTGTTGATCAGCAACACGGACAGCGATGGCATTTTTCCGCTGGACGGCGTGGTGCGGCTGTTCGAGAAGGTTCGCGGCATCTACCGGTTGCATGGTGCTGCCGACCAGGTTGCGCTGAACATCACGGCCGGGCCTCACAAGGATACGCAGGAATTGCAGGTTCACGCGTTTCGCTGGTTCAATCATCACCTCAAGCAAGACGACGCGCTCATCGAGAAGGCAGCCGTCAAATTCTTTCAGCCCGAAGAATTGAAGGTCTTCGGTGAGCTGCCTCGCGACGAGCAGAACACGCGGATCCACGAGTCCTTTGTCGCCTCAGCCCCCACACCGGCCATTCCCCGGTCGGCGGCGGATTGGTCGGCGCTGCAGGAAAACTGGCTCGCCACGCTCAAGGAAAAAGTCTTCGCCGGCTGGCCGACCGAACAGGAATCACTCGGCGTCGGACTCGTCTCGACGCGGGAATTGCATGGACTGGTGGTGCGGGAATACGCGTTCACCAGCCAGGTGCCGTTTCGGCTTCCCCTGGTCGTGGTCCAGTCGCAGAACGTGAAGGCCCCCGAACTGACCGTGCTGAACGTCCTGGACGAAACGGAGTATGCCGACTTTGCGGAGACCGTGTTGTCCGAAGAAAAGTCCGACGCGGCCACCGACCTTGCTCGCATGCTGAGCAGCCAGAAGTGGGCCATGGCCTATGTTGCCCCGCGCGGCATCGGTCCGACCGCCTGGGATGCGACGGAACGCAAGCAGATTCAGCACCAGCGGCGTTTCTACCTGCTGGGCCAGTCGCTCGACTCCATGCGCGTCTGGGATACGCGTCGCGCTATCCAGGCAGTGCGTTCCGTCGATGACCTGAAGGCCAGCCCGCTGTGGCTGCAGAGTCATCGAGCTATGGCGGGCAACGTCCTGTACGCTTCCCTGTTCGAACCCGACATCGTCCGCCTCGACCTGTATGAGCTGCCGGCATCGCATCAAGCCGGACCGTATTATCTGAACGTTTCCCGGTTTCTCGATACCCCCCAAGCGTTGGCCCTGGCTGCTGCACGTGCGCGCGTCGTCCTCTACAAGACGGACGCGTCGGCCTGGCAATGGCCTCGCGACGTGGCCGCGCAGTTGAAGTGGCCCGAGAAGCAACTCCAGTTCCGACAACCTCTCGCCAAGCAGTGATCAGCGCATGCCCCATCGTTGGATTGCCGAACGAACGGCCTCGTTTGACAGCAGCGGGATACGTAAGGTCTTCGATCTCGCCGCCCAGATGAAAGACCCCATTAACCTGTCGATCGGCCAGCCCGATTTTGACGTGCCGCTGCCGATCCAGGACGCCTGCATCGACGCCATCCGTTCGCGCAAGAACGGCTATGCGCTGACCCAGGGCATGCCCGTGCTGCGCGAGAAGCTGCAAGCCCAGGTGGACGCCCAGTATGGGGCAGGGCAGCGCAAAGTCTTCGTATCGTCGGGCACCAGCGGAGCACTCGTGCTGACCATTTGGTCCCTGGTTAATCCCGGGGATGAAGTGATCGTGTTCGATCCGTTTTTCGTGATGTACGAGTCGCTGGTCAAGCTCGTGGGTGGTGTTCCCATCTTGATCGACACGTACCCCGATTTTCGGATCGATGTCCAGCGTGTTCGCGAGGCTCTGTCGCCGCGAACCAAGATGATCCTGCTCAACAGCCCGGCCAATCCGACCGGGGTGACTGTCAGCGAAACCGAACTGCGCGACTTGGCGCAGCTGGCAGCCGAACGCGAAATTGCTCTCGTATCGGACGAAATCTATCGCAGTTTCTGCTATGACGAACCGTTCGTGTCACCCGCGTCGTTCAACGACCAGACGATTGTGATCGATGGCTTTTCGAAGAGCCATGCGATGACCGGCTGGCGGCTCGGCTTCGCCCACGGCCCGCCGGAGGTCATCGACACGATGGTCAAACTCCAGCAATATTCCTTTGTCTGCGCGCCGCAGCCGGTGCAGTGGGCCGGCGCGGCGGCGATGGATGTTGACATGTCCGAGCAGGTGGCCGCCTATCGCCGCAAGCGGGACCTTCTGGTGGAAGGCTTGGCTCCTGCCTATGAAGTTGTCCGGCCGGGCGGTGCGTTCTACGCGTTTCCCCGGGCGCCTTGGGGCACCGGCACCGAGTTTGTCACTGCGGCCATCGGTGAGGGATTGCTGATCATTCCCGGCAAGATCTTCAGCCGCCGCGACACGCACTTTCGCATATCGTACGCGGCGGACGATCGGACCATCCAACGCGGCATCGAGGTGCTGAATCGGCTGGCGGCTCGACCCGTGGCCCGGTAACGCGGGACGCTACCGCGCAGCGTCCGGATCTCGATCGACCATGTCATCGCGCACCACGACCCGCCGAATGGCCGTCGCGTGGCCGGTAGCGGGGTCCGCTTCGACGATCGAACCGCATAGCCGGACGTCCCCCGTGGCAACCTGGAATTGCGTGGGGCGAAACGTCAGCGTCGTTTCCAGCACGCGATCGATCTTGCGCCCCAGAATACTGTCGTGCGGGCCGGTCATGCCCACGTCGCATTGGAACGCCGTACCGCCGGGCAGGATCTGTTCGTCGGCCGTGGTCACGTGAGTGTGTGTGCCCAGCACGGCGGTCACACGACCGTCGAGATAGCGGCCCATCAGCTGTTTGTCGCTGGTGGCCTCGGCGTGGCAATCGACGATCCGGATCGTCACGTCCGCGGGCATTTCCGCCAGAACGCGATCGGCGGCCTGAAAGGGACAGTCGACGGGACGCGTATAAACCCGGCCCAGCACGCAGAACACGGCGGCGCGGACGCCGTTGACACCTGCGACGACCGTCCACGCCCGGCCAGGTGCCGTTGCAGGATAATTGGCCGGTTTGACGATGCTGGACTCCGACTCCAGGACCGCAAAAATCTCGCTGCGGCGATAGATGTGATCGCCCAGCGTGATGCAGTCGACGCCCGCGTCGATGAGTTTCTGAAACAGGGTCGGAGTGATGCCGGAGCCGTCGGCAATGTTCTCTCCGTTGGCCACGACCAGGTCGATTTGTTCCCGCTCGCGCAGCCCTTTCAGCTGCCGGGTGATGATGCGCTGTCCCGGTTTACCCACCACATCGCCGATGAAGAGTATTCGCACGGAAGCTGTCGTCCCGCTTGTTGCTCGGTATCGTCTGGAATGGCCGCGGCGGACCAGGATGCTGGCCGTTGACACCCGTCCCCGACCGCCGTCGCGGTGCCGCTACCGGGCGACCTCGGAAAAACGAGATTCCCGCACGACGGTCACACGGATCTCGCCCGGATAGGTCAACTGTTCCTCGAAGGCCTTGGCAATGTCCCGACAGATCTTCGCCGCCTTGGCATCGTCCGTTTCCCGGGCGCTGACCAGCACCCGCAACTCGCGTCCGGCCTGGATCGCAAACGCCTGCTCCACTCCGGCAAAGCCACTGGCAATCGATTCCAGTTCTTCCATGCGCTTGATGTAACGCTCCAGCGACTCGCGCCGCGCACCGGGCCGCGAGGCACTGCACGCGTCGGCCGTCGCGACCAGCATGGTGTACGGATAGTCCGTCACAATCTCGTCGTGATGACCGAGTGCCGCGTGCACAACCTCCAACCGTTCGCCATGCCGTTTCAACAGGTCAGCACCGATCTTGGGATGGCCACCTTCCAGTTCGTGGTCCGCCGCCTTGCCGATGTCGTGCAACAGACCGCAGCGTCGGCCTACATCGCCGCTCAACCCCACCATCTCGGACATCATGCCGGACAGGAACGCCACTTCGACGCTGTGACGCAGCACGTTTTGACTGTAGCTGGTGCGGAAGTGCAGCCGGCCGAGCATGTTCAAGATGCGCTTGTTCAGTCCCTGGACGTTGACTTCCTGAGCGGCTTCCTCACCCTTCCGCTGGATGACCTGTTCAATTTCCTTCTGTGTTTCCCCCACCAACTCCTCGATACGGGATGGATGAATTCGGCCGTCGGCGATCAGCTTGTTCAGGGCCTGCCGGGCGACTTCACGGCGGACGGGATCGAAGCCGCTGACGATCACGACGCCGGGCGTATCATCGATAATCACGTCGACCCCCGTCGCCTTCTCGAAGGCGCGGATGTTACGCCCCTCGCGGCCGATGATACGCCCCTTCATTTCGTCGTTGGGGATATCGACGGTACTTGTCGTTGACTCGGCCGTGTGAGCCGCCGCGTAACGGTGCAGGGCGGTCAACAGGATATCGCGGGCCTTTTGATCGCACAGCTCTTGCGTCCGCTTCTCATGTCGCAGCACGACCGCACCGGTCTCCGCCGCGAGTTCCTGGTCCAGGTCCGCCATGATCCGCTGAACGGCTTCGTCCCGCGTCATACCTGCCAGCTGGTACAGGTTCTGGCGTTGGGTCTCCATCAGCCGGTTCAGTTCCTCGTTACGCCGCGCGGTTTCTTCCAGTCGCTCGGTCAGTCGTCGCTGCGTCCCCTCGACGATTTTTTCCTGCTTGCGGAGGTCGTCGGATTGCTGCTCAAGCGCCTCTTGGCGCTTATCCACGACGCGTTCGCGTTCGCGCAGCTCGTCTCGCCCCTTGTTCAGCTCGCGCTCCATGTCGGCGCGTTCTTTCAGCGAGCGTTCCTTGACTTCCAGTTCGGCCTCCCGCAACTTGGTAGCCGCTTCCTGCTGGGCACGCTCGAGGATCCGCCGGGCCTCCGCCTCGGCATCCTTCTTGCGAAGATGATCCAGCAGCTTGACCGCGGCCACGGCCAGAACAGAGGCGGTAATGGCGGTCGCGATAACTGCCGTCAAGGTACTGATTGCCAGCAACACGGTCCGCACTCCCTGGTCATGGTGCGGCAGTCTTCGGCTCCGGAAAGCCGGATGTCCACTCAGAGGGACCGGCTGTGCAACACGGATCGAGTTCCTGGCCGGGCCGGCGAACTAGCGGCGGCAACTACTGCCAGCAACTAGTTCCACGCGGCATTCTCAGGCGCGAGCCGTCACGACGGCCCGGACCGTCGCCGTGGAAGTGGCAACACTTCCGACTCCACGTCCCGCCGTCTGCGGTGCACGGCCCACCGTGAGATGATGACTCACCGCGGTACCCGGTTCACCGTCGCCGACGACAATACACGCTACGTCCGCGGCGGGCGCCGACGTCGCGCGAGGTTCTGGATCGCTCCAGCCCGGCTACGACAACACGCCACGAACGAATCTCGCAACCTGATCAGCCAAGACAACTTCAGCCAACCCCCACTCGGCTGCCATCGCGGCCGAACGGTGGAACGTGTGCGTGGGATCGCTCGGGACGGCAAGGGCACCGTGCGGCCATCCGGACGGATGGCAACCGGCTGTGCCTCCCTCCCCCGACGCTGCGACCAATTCGCGACCAGCCGCAGCAGTAGGAGCAACCAATCCATCACAGTCTCACCTCGGCGAGCAGGGATTGAATGTGAGTACCAACTCCGAATCCGATTTCACAGACCGTGACTCCTCTGCGATTCGCCCAAAACCTGCCGCACGAGAGTCACTCGTTTCTGTTTCGACAAGCCGCCACCGCCGATGTTCATCAACCGGCGCGGCAGACGTATCGTAACACAGTGCCTGCAAACTGCAACCATTTACCGCGCTGAGGATATCGACCGCATGAGGCCACACGTTTCCCTCTCGTTTTTGCCGCACACTTCGTGCTAGGATGTCACGCGTGCTGCGACAGCTGCCGGTGAAACGGAAGGGCTATCATGGATTGGACCCGCTGGGAATGGACGCTGTGGGCAAGCGGCGTGTTCATCGCCATCACGACCCTCGTGCGGTTGATGCGGGGACGCCGTGACATCCTGCTCGACGAATTGCGTGTCGAGGCAGAAGCGGAAGCACAACGCCAACAACAGGAACGCAAGAAGGAACAACGCCGGAAACGGCGCAAGGAACTTGGCGATCGGGCCGCCTGAGCGAACTCACCTGATCGGGAACTATGACGCAACGACTCTACGTAGAAACCGTCGGCTGCCAGATGAATGTCCTCGACAGTGAAATGGTCGTGGCCAGTCTGCGCAAGCGTGGTTACGAACTGACGCGTGACGTTCAGGCTGCCGACGTGCTGCTGTTCAATACGTGCAGCGTCCGGGAGCACGCCGAGGAAAAGACATATAGCCAACTCGGCCAACTCAAACGGCTCAAGAGCCGCCATCCCGAGAAACTGATCGGCGTCATGGGCTGCATGGCGCAGAAGGACCAGAAGCTGGTCTTCGAGCGCGCCCCCTATGTCGATCTCGTCGTCGGCCCCGGTCAACTGCACCAGATTCCCGACCTGATCGACGATGCCCGCCGTTGCGGCGGCAAACACCTCGCGGTCAGCCTGGGCCGTAAAGACGGTGCGCTCGATGAGATCCGCCGCAGCCATGAGACGTTCGACCCGCTGCGCGACCCGGAAATGCGGCCCACGCCCTACCAGGCCTACCTCCGGATCCAGATCGGATGCGACAAGTTCTGCACGTACTGCATCGTTCCCATGACCCGCGGGCCGGAGCAGGGGCGCCCACCGGAACAGATTTATGCCGAGG
Organism: Pirellulaceae bacterium; assembly: GCA_050186685.1. Lineage (GTDB taxonomy): Bacteria > Planctomycetota > Planctomycetia > Pirellulales > Pirellulaceae > CAZFLF01. Next base: position 1,403 of record JBFWYF010000098.1, on the reverse strand, counting down.
CACGCGTGCTCGCCGAGCAAGGTTGCAAAGAGATCATCCTGCTGGGCCAAACCGTCAATAGCTACCAGTACCGCTCCGGCGGACGCACGACGCGCCTGGCCGATTTGATCGCCGAACTGCACGCCATCGAGGGACTCGAACGGCTGAAGTTCGTGACCAATTATCCCAAGGATATGACCGACGACCTGCTGGCGGCCGTGCGCGACCTCCCCAAAGTCTCGCCGTACCTGCATGTACCCGCCCAGAGTGGCTCGAACCGTGTGCTCGAACGCATGAAACGCGGATACACCGTGGAAGAGTACCGGGAAATGATGGCCCGCATCCGGGCTCAGGTGCCAGCGGCCGCGGTCTCCAGCGATTTCATCGTCGGTTTTCCCGGCGAATCGGACGACGACTTCCGACGGACCGTCGACCTCGTGCGCGAGTGCCGCTTCAAGAACAGCTTCATCTTCAAATACAGCGAGCGGCCCGGAACCAAAGGCGCCGAAAGGTTCCCCGACGACGTCCCCCTCGAAGTCAAGCAGCAGCGGAATAACGAACTGCTGGCCGTACAGAACGCCGTCAGCGAAGAGGAGAATCACCAGTTCCTCGGAGCGACCGTCGAAGTGCTGGTGGAAGGGCCCAGCCGGCTGGCAAGAAAAAAGCTCCCTGCGACCGCAGATGCCCCACTGGAATCGAACCCGATTCTGCAGCTGACCGGTCGCACCCCCTGCGACCGCATCGTCGTCTTCGACGGGACCCTCCGCCAGGTCGGCCAGCTGCTGCCCGTGACCGTCATCGACGCCACCGCCCACACACTGTTCGGTCAAGTCGTGACGCACGATATCGGCTCGGGGCTCTATACACTGCAGTCCGTCTGATTTCGCTTGGCTCTCTGCATCCTGAAGGAACTACCATGTTGGGCGCTACGCTGAAGGCGAACGAGTACCTGGCACGACTGAATGCGGAAGTGGCTCGCGTCGATCAACGCGACCTGCAGCAGTGGTCGGACTTGATCTACCAGGCCTGGGAACGCGACCGCTGCGTCTTCATCTTCGGCAACGGCGGTTCCGGCACGACCGCGAGCCACATGGCCGAAGATCTCGGCAAGAGCACGCTCCGCCCCAGCGACCTGCACGACGAGTCGCGCAAGCGACTCAAAGTGCTGAGCTTGACCGATAACGCCGGCTGGATCATGGCCGTGGGGAATGACCTCGCGTACGACGAGATCTTCGTCCAGCAATTGATGAACTACGGTCGAGCCGACGATGTCGTCATCGCCATCAGCGGTTCCGGGAACAGCCCGAACGTGCTCAAGGCCGTCGACTGGTCGAACCGACACGGACTCGTCACGTTCGGCCTGACAGGCTACAAGGGCGGAAAGCTGAAGGCCATGCAGCGTTATTGGGTGAAGGTCTACAACG